>JAABTC010000001.1 GCA_011390055.1 Burkholderiales bacterium
ACGCGCGGCGCGTGCAGACAAGGCGAGCGTTCACCGCCCCTGCTGCTCCATCAGCAGATAGGTGTTGTACGCGTTGATGCGGTTGGCCGCACGGAACAGCGGCAGCGCCTGGAAACGCGACCAATCGGCCTTGGCATAGGCTTCCTCGAACGGCTCGAGGTTGCGCGCCGCCTCGCCCATCGTCTGCCGCAGATGGAGCAGGTAGTCGCGCGTCAGGGCCAGATCCTCGCGCGGCGTTCGCGACACGGGGCCGTGGCCGGGGATCAGCATTCGAGGCGCGAACTCGATCAGGCGGTCGAGCGACTCGATCCACTGGCGGCTGTCGGCCTGGCCGACGAACGGGATGCGGCCGCGAAACACCAGGTCGCCCGCGAACAGCGCGCCCGACTTCGGCAGGAACACCACCAGGTCTTCCGGCGTGTGCGCAGGCCCCACGTGGCGGATGCGGAACTCCTGGCCGCCCAGCCGCAAGACGGTGTCTGACCGATCGAGCCAGCGATCCGCCGGCACCAGTCGCGTGCGTTCATCGATCCACGGGAACAGTTCCTCGCGGCTGGACTCCAGGCGTCGCGCCGCGGTGTCGGAGTTCAGGTATTCGCGCCCCGAGGGGTGCGCGATGATCGTCGCACCCACGGCCTTGAAGGCCTGCAAGCCATAGATGTGGTCGGCGTGGTAGTGCGTCACGATCACATGGCGGATAGGCTGGGACGTCACGCGACGGATTTCGGCAATCAGTTCCCGGGCCAAAGTGGGCGAACCGAGCGCATCGATGACCACGACGCCGGCCTGGGTGACGACGAACCCGGCGTTCGAAATGAAATTCCGGTTGGCCGCCGACCCCAGCGCTGCTTCGCCTTGAACGAACCAGACATCGCGCGCAACCTCGGTGGCCTTCACGGGCGAGGCGGCAACCCCCGACGTGGCGAAGGCAAGCCCACACACGACAAGCAGGCCGATCAGCGCGCTGCGCCGGCTCGCAGCGGCGAAGACCCTGGCCAGGCGCATCGCGCTACGGCTTGATGTACGCAAAGCCCTGCTTCTGCAGCTTGGCGATCCGCACCACGCCGGAGGGTGTGAACTCGGCCTCCTGAACGAACTGCTCCTTCTTCAGGTTCCGGTTGCGCAACGTGATCTCGCAGATCTCGAACTTGACGCCACGCGCCACCAGCGCCGCCACCGGACCGGCATACGTGCTGCCGTTGGCATCCTTGGCACCTTCCATCAGGAAGTCGACGCCGTCGGCGTGCGTCACCACGGTGACCTTGGCGGCCGGATCGACGTCGAGGTGGTTGCGGATGTTGCGCAGCCCCTTGAGCCCCTGGTTGGCCGCATGGTCGATGTGATAGATGACGGTGTCCTTAGCCGTTGCGGTTACGGACAGCAGCGCGAAGGCGGCGCCGAGAATCCAGTGCTTGGTTTGCATGAGGTCTCCTGTTGAGGTTCATCGATTGGAATGTACGAGGCTGCGGGCTGCCATAGAGAAAACTGCTCAGGCGGCTATTCGCGCTCGATCTCGAGGTAGGTGCGGCTGGCGTTGCCAGGATGCAGCTCGGCGCTGTTGGCAAGGCCGCGCCAAGGCGCGAGGTCGAAGCTTTTGATGGCGGCGCTGACATCGACGCCGTCGTCGACCGCGCGCTTCATGTGCGCGCGCAATGCCCGCAGGTAGCGCGTGGTCTGCTCGGTGGCCGTTCCCACGTCCGTGACGCGCCCATGGCCGGGCACGATGCGGCTGGGCGACAGCGCGGCAAGCTCATCAAGGCTTGCCACCCAGGCCAGCGTGCTCGACACGGGGATCACGCCGAGCAGGCGGTCCACGTAGACCAGATCCCCCGAGAACAGCACGCGCGACTGCGGCAGCCAGACCAGCAGGTCGCCCGGCGTGTGGCCACCACCGCGGTGTTTGAGCTCGAAACGCACGCCGCCCAGCTCAAGCGCCGTGTCGCGTCCGCTCAGCCAGCGCGTGGCCAGCGCGGGCTCGGTCCCGTCGGCCTTGGCGCCCAGCACGCTGCGCAGCGCCGCGAGCTGGTCGCCACCGCGGTTGGCCATGTCGGCGCGCCCGCTTTCGTGGGCGATGATTTCCGCACCCTGCGCCTTGAAGTAGCCATTGCCCAGCCAGCGATGGTCCTGGCCGCCGGTGTTGAAAACCCACTTCACCGGCTGCATGGTCACGCGCTGGACGGCCCGATGGATATCGCGTGCGCTGCTCCAGGTCGCGCCCGGGTCGATCAACACCGCACCGTCGGCCGTGACCACGAGGCCGATGTTGGCATTGAGCCCTTCATTCAGTGCCGTGCGCGCCCCGGTCTCGCCGACATGGGCGAACACACCGTCGGCCACGCGCTCGAAACGCACCTCCACCGCGAACACCGGCAACGCGGCCAGCACCGTCAGCAGGCTGGCCACCAGCAGGTCGCGCAACCACGACGGGGGTGCGGCGGAGAACCGGTGCGCCATGGCTCTCACGCGCTCGCGATGCCCGGGTTGCCCGCCACGCCGACAAGCTTGGGCGTGTTGACCTTGCGCGTCTTCACGCGTCCGCCCTGCGACTTGAGCCAGGCTTCCACATGCTCCCAAACCGGCTTCACGCCGGGCATCGTCCGCGCCTCTTCAGCCACCGGCGCCCAGCCAGCCACCTTGTACTTCTTCGCGGCCTCGATCGGTCGGCCGCCCAGGCGCATGTCGCCGATGCGCGAGCCCATTTTCTCGCCCGGTGTGCAGGTGTAAGTCAGGCCACCGACGCGCACCATGTCGCCGCCCTGCTGGTAGTACGGGTCGGGGTTGAAAAGGTTGTCAGCCACGTCTTCGAGCACCGTCTTGATGAACTCACCCGTCATCTCGCTGACGGTGGCGTAGGGATAGGTGATGGCGAGCTGGTCCATCAGCAACTCGCGCGTGATGGCCTGCCCCGGCAACAGCGTGGTGCCCCAGCGGAAACCAGGCGAAAAGGCGATCTGCGCGCCCTGCGTGTCCATCAACGCATCGCAGATCAACTGGTCCCAACTGCCATTGAAGTTGCCGCGGCGATAGAGCAGGCCTTCGGTCACCGCCAGCTTCTCGGCCAGCTTGGTTTCGTAGGGAGCGCGAACCTTGGCGATCAGCGCGGCCATGTCGGCGTCGGCCTGCAACTGGTTGGCAAACACCGGCAACAGGCGGTAGCGGAAGTCTGCCACCTTGCCACCCTTGACGTCGAAGTCCAGCACGCCGAGGAACTTGCCATTGCTGCCGGCGTTGGTGACCAGGGTCGTGCCGCCCGCGTTCCTGACCGGCACCGCCACCGGCACGCCGTCGTGCGTGTGGCCGCCCAGGATGGCGTCGATGCCGCGCACGCGCGAGGCCATCTTCAAGTCGACGTCCATGCCGTTGTGCGACAGCAGCACGACCACCTGCGCGCCCTTGGCCCGCGCCTCGTCGACCACCTTCTGCAGGTTGTCGTCCTGGATGCCGAAGCTCCAGTCGGCGACCAGGTAGCGCGGGTTGGCGATCGGGGTGTAGGGGAAGGCCTGGCCGACGATCGCACAGGGCACGCCGTTGATCTCGCGCATCACGTAGGGTTTGAACACCGCGTCGCCGAAGTCCTGCGTCTTGACGTTCTGCGCGATGAACTCGATCTTGCCCTTGAAGTCGTTGTCGACGATCTGCTTGACGCGCTCCATGCCGTAGGTGAACTCCCAGTGGCCTGTCATCACGTCCACGCCGAGCAGCTTGGCGGCGTCCACCATGTCCTGCGCGTCGGTCCACAGCGACGTGGCCGAGCCCTGCCAGGTGTCGCCGCCGTCCAGCAGCAAGGCGCCCGGACGGCTGGCCTTCATCTGCTTGACCAGCGTGGCCAGGTGGGCAAAACCACCCACCTTGCCGTAACGGCGAGCGGCACGCTCGAAGTCGAGGTAGGTGTAGCCGTGCGCCATCGGCGTGCCGGGCGGGATGCCGGCGCGCTTCAGCAGGTGCTCGCCGACCAGGTGCGGCAGCTGCCCGTTCATGTCCGCCACGCCGAGGTTCACGCTCGGTTCACGGAAGTGGATCGGCTTCAATTGCGCATGGCAGTCCGTCATGTGCAGGAAGGCGACGTTGCCGAACGGAGGAATGTCGTACAGGCCTTTCTGCGCCGTCGCGGCATCGGCCTCGGACCAGCGGGCCAGACCCATGCCGGCGACGCCGGCCGCGCCGAGCATCTGGACGAATTCGCGCTTCGATAGATTCATGTTTCAGCAATCAACGATATGAGATGGTCGAAAAAGCCCGCGCGGAGGCGGGCTTCGTGCCGTATCGGGTTCGCCTACTGGTTGACGGGCGACTTCGGGTCCAGCAAGAGTGCCATGAGGTCCTTGAGCTGCTTCTCGTCGAGCATGCCCGCATGGCCGAAGCGCGGCATGCCTGAGCATGCGTTGAAGGCCTTGGCGTTGTACAGCTTGCCCCAGGTGTACTCGACGATCGGCTTGCTCGCCGCGCTTTGCGGATCGGCCACGCCGCGCAACTTGCCGTAGTTGTACAGACTCGGGCCAATGGTGCCGTAGGAGATCTCGGCCTTGCTGAGCTGGTGGCAGTTGTAGCAGTTGCCGCCGTTGGCGCTGGTCGCTGCCGACGCGTCGGTCCAGGTCATGCCGCGGCCATTCTGGGCCAGGCGCTCGCCGGCTTGCCAGTCGCCGATGAACTTGCCGTCAGACGGCAGCTTGACGGTCTTCAGGTTCTCGGCCTCGATGGCCTTGGTGCGCGCTTCGGCGAGCGGCTTGCCCTCGGAGGCTGAGCACTCGGCATTCGAAGCGTCCTGGTTCAGCCGATCGACCTTGGCGATGCCCTGGTCGCGGAACGAGGCCTTGATCATCTCGGCGAAGCGTGCGTCGTGGTTCGGCGACGCCGACATCGACGCACATCCAGCCAACGCGGCGAGCGCCGCTCCGAATGCCGAGGCTGTGAGCTTTCGATTCATGCTGTCCCCTTCAGCGCTTGATCGCGGGTGCGATCGATTCGGCACCCTTGGCATTGACGCCCATGTACACGCCGAGCGCGATGGTCACGTCCGATGCATAGCCCGGGTACGGAAAGCGCTGCTGCCGGTAGCAATCGTTGAGCCGCCGCTGCATGCTCCACAACTCGCCACTGCTCACGCGGTAGGCCGGCCAGGCGGCAAAGCCGATGCCGTTGCCCGGGTTCTTGGTCAGGTCCGGCAAGTCCTGCAGACGGATGCGCTTGCCCTCTTCGGAGTGGCATGACGCACAAGAGAAGTCATAGGGGCCGGCGCGCATGAAGAAGGCACGGCGGCCCATCTCGAGCATCGTCTTTTCCTCCGCATGCCCCTGCGGCAGGTTGAACTTCTGGCCGCGAGACTCGGCTGAAATCCAGGCCACCAGCGCTTCCATGTTCTGTTGCTCGCCGCGGCCGAAGGGCATCTTGGCAATCTCGGCGGCGTTGAGCCCCTGGAGCGATTCCATGCAGGTCAACAGGCGCGACTCCAGGTCCTGCACCCGCTTGGTGTCGGCGAACCAGCGCGGCAGCTCGACGAAGACGCCCTTGACCTGGCCCGGGCCCTTGCCCAAATCACATCGCTCGAGCGACGCGTTCTTCGGGCCGCGCTTGCTCTTCCACAGGTTCTCGCCCTTGGCCTCGAAGAGTTCGGCGGGGTTGCCGTCTTCAAGCATCTTGCGGTACTCGGCGATGCCGTCGGCCGTCGACTTCTGCTGCGACTGCACGGGCAGCGCGACCGCGCTAACGGCGGCGGCGAGCGCCAGAAGCGATATTCGAACGCGGTTCATTCGTCTCCTCGGTGTCGTGATGCCAGATCGTTGATCGCGAAAGCGCAAGACGGCCTCATCGGCGGCCTGCCCGCGACTCTCAGGAGACCGTCGCTTCGTCGGTCCGCTTGTCACCCTTGTTGTCCACCCAGGACACGGTGATCTTGTCGCCCGCCTTCGCGCCCTTGACGTTGAACTGGAGGAAAGGATTCTTCGAGACTGCCGGGCCCCACTGCGCCGTCATCACGGTCTTGCCGTTGTGCTGCGCGGTCACGTCCTGGATATGCCAGGCCGGAATCACCTTGCCGGAAGCGTCCTTGCGCTGGCCGGTTTCCATCTCGTGGGCCATCAGCACCCGCACGGTGGCCTTGTCGCCTGCAACTTGAGCGCGAATGCGCATCGGATCTGCCATGTTGATCTCCTTGATCGTTTGCCGATCGAATCGAATACGTGAATGCTCAGCCGCCGCAGCCGCCGAGCGTGACCTTGACTTCCTTCTTCGCGAAGAGAACCTTGCCGTCGTTCATCATCGCCACGGCATAGACGTCGGACGACTGGCCCATCTTGACGCGCGTCGAGACGTTCGCTTCGATGGCATCGGTCACGTCGAACATGGCCGTCAACATGGCGGGGTTCTTCTCGACCAGAATCAGCAGGCGCTTCACGCCAGCCAACGACGTTGCCGCGCCCACTGGGACGACGGCGCCGTTCTCAGCAATATCCGGTCCGGTCACGGTCACATCCTTGCTCTCGACCGGCGCGCCGCCGCCAAGGGACTTCATCAGTTCGGCCATGGTCTTGGCATTGAACGCGGCGGTGTTGAAGGTGCCGGCCGCCTGGGCCTGCGCCAGTCCGGGCAACAGGCCCACGGCAGCCAGCAGGCTTGCGACATGGGCCGAACGGGAAAGCATCTGTCGACGGGATTGCATAGGGGTCTCCTTGATCAAAACATGTTAGTCCACAACGTGAGTTCGGACATTCAGATGACTCCGTACTCCATTTGGGTAGTCAGGGCGTACGCCCTAGTTCTTGGCACCATCGACCAGCCACTGGGCGATGGCCTTGGCGTCGGCTTCGCCGAGCGTCTGTGGTGGCATCGGAATCTGGCCCCAGACACCCGCGCTGCCATTCTTGATCTTGCCGGCAAGGTAGCCCACGCCATCGGCCTGCCCAGCGTACTTCTTGGCGACCTCGCGAAAGCCCGGCCCGACGATCTTGTTGTCGATGCCGTGGCACGCTACGCAGGTGTATTTTTGGGTCAACGCGATGGCCGCAGCGTTGCTGTTGCTGGCTTCGGGCTTGGCTGCGGGAGCAGGCGCCGGCGCAGCCGATGGCTTGGGCGCTGCGCCTTTCGGGGCCGCTGCAGGCGCCGGTTTGCTGGTGTCGGCGCCGTGCTGCGCGCCGACCGCCCGGTTCTGCTCCGACAGGTTGCCATGCGCGTCCCGCGCGAAGTCGGGCAGGAACGACGCCAGCGTCGGTACCGGTCCGCAGTCCTTCATGCACGCCACGGCCTTGACGTCGGGTGGGCGCTGGCCCATGCCGGCACCCGGCCAGAGCGCGTGCTCGGTCGTCATGCCATGGCGGTTGGGCAGCAGCTTTTGCACCTCGGCGATGTTCTTGTCGGACAGCACGAAGTTGTCCGGCAGCACCTCGCCCATGTTGAGGATGTACGCGGTGACGGCATACACCTCCTCGGTGCTCAACGACTTGGGCTGCGTCCACGGCATCGCGCGGTTGATGTAGTCCCACAGCGTCGACACCGTGGACAGCTTCATCAAGGTCGTGCGGCCAGGGAACGACGGATCGTTCAAGCGCGCCACGCGGCCGGTCTTCACGTCGTCCTTCGTGGTGCCGCCGACCATCGGGCTGAAGACTTCGTTGCTCTCGCCGAAGATGCCGTGACAGGACGAGCACTTGCTCTCCCAGACCTCCATGCCCTTGGCCACCGAACCGGAGCCCTTGGGCAGACCCTTGAAGTCGGGCCGCACGTCGATGTCCCAGGACTTGATCTCCTTGGCGGTGGCCGGCCGGCCGACGCTCGGATAGGCCGCGGTCTGCGCCTGAGCAACGCCGGCCATCAAAATCAGCATCGCGGCGAATGCGATGGGGCCGACCCAGACGGCCCAGGCGTCGATGCGATCACGAGAGCTGGACATTCTTTACCTCGCCACTCTCCTGAACCAGCCAGGTCTGCACCGAGTGGTTGTGATAGATCGAACGCGAGCCGCGCACGGCACGCAACTGTTTGTAGGTCGGCTGCACATAGCCGGTTTCGTCGGTCGCGCGGCTCTGCACCAGCGCCGGCTTGCCGTCCCACACCCAATCGAGGTTGAAACGCGTCAGGCACTTGGACATCACCGGGCCTTCGAGCCGCGCGGCGCGCCAGTTGCGCCCCCCGTCGACCGACACATCCACCTTCTTGACTTTGCCGCGGCCCGACCAGGCCAGGCCGCTGATGTTGTAGAAGCCCTGGTCGAGCAGCACCTGGCCGCCCGAGGGCGTGGTCACCACGCTCTTGCACTCCTGAGTGCTCGTGTACTGGCGGTGCAGCCCGCCCGGCATCAGGTCGATGTAGTGGACGGCCTCGTCCTTGGCGCCGTAGGGCTTGTCGCCGACCTCGATGCGGCGCAGGTACTTGACCCAACTCACGCCCTGCACCCCAGGAACCACGAGGCGCAGGGGATAGCCGTTCTCCGGGCGCAGCATCTCGCCGTTCTGCCCGTAGGCGACGAGCACCTCGCCGCTCTCGACCAACTCCATCGGCAGCGTACGCGTCATCGACGAGCCGTCGGCACCCTCACCCAGCACATAGCGCGCGCGTTTGTAGTCGACGCCCGCCATGTCGAGCAGGATCTTCAGCGGCACGCCGGTGAACTCGCTGCAACTGAGCATGCCGTGGCTGTACTGGCAGGTCGGCACGGCCACGTTGCCCCACTCCATGCCGGTGTTGGCGCCGCATTCGATGAAGTGAAAGCGACTCACCGACGGCAGCCGCATCAGCTCGTCCATCGTGAAGACCATCGGCGTCTTCATGATCTTGTCGTCCGAGCCGTTGAGCATCAAGCGGTGCTTGGACGGATCGATGTCCCACCAACCCTGGTGATGGCGCTCGAAGTGCAGGCCGCTCGGTGTGATGATGCCGAACAGCGACTGCAGCGGCGCGAACGACACCGAGGACTGCGTGGTTTGCGTCAGACCGGGGCTGCGCCGGCGCTGGACGTTGGCTTCGTACTTCGACGGCTTGCCGTAGCCGTCGGTGGCCACCGGCTGGCCGAGGCCCTTGCTGTGCTCGGGCAACTCGAGGATGTTGGGGTCGCCGCCGCTGGGTGGCACCGGGTTGGCCGCAGCCAGGGCGACCGGCGCAGCCACTGCCGCCCCCGCCGCCGCGAAGGCAGTGCGAATGAAGTCGCGCCGCCCACGCTTGGCTTCAGCGAAGACCTGGCGCACGCCCGCCGGATCGAGGAAGCTCTCCGGCGCCTTGATCAGGCGGCCGGCCCCTACGGCCTTGTTGTACGAGTCCAATGCAGTTCCTTGTGTAAGCACGGCGTGCGCCGTCACGAATGCAATGCCTGGCGCTCTGAACGCAGCACGTCGCACAACATGAGCGCCTGCGAATTGGCGACGTGATAGAAGATCTGTGCGCCAGCCCTGCGCCGCCCCAGAACCCCGCCGCGGTACAGCACACCCAGGTGCTGCGAAATGTTGGGCTGACTCACGTCCACTTTCTCCAGGAGCTGGCTCACGTTCTTCTCACCTTCGCAGAGTTCGTACAGGATGCGCAGCCGCGTCGGCGTCGACAGCATCGCAAACAACTCTGCGGCGATGTCGAAGACCCGGCTTGAAACGGCATCACTCATCAGCTTGTGTATTCGGATATCCGTCTACGCGCATATTACGGCTTATCGAACTACACGGCACTCGGGGAAACCCGGATCCCCGGCGAAGCGCAGACCGCCAGCGAGGCTGGTGTGCCACAGCACCGCCTTCAGGGCTTCAGCGTCCCGCGGCGGCGGTGCGGTTGCCAAGCCGCGATGTCGCGCACGATCGCTTCCCAGGGCAGTTGGGTCAGGCTGCCGTAGCGCTCTTGGGTGGCCACGACCATGGCATGCACGTCGGCTCGTGCATCGCCCAGCGCTCGCTGCAGGCCCACCAGACCGCCGCAGTGCAAACGCAGCGCCTGCGCGTGAATCATCGGACGCCCGGGGCTGGACAGATGCAGCGCAAAGCGCGCCCGCTCGTGCATGAGCGCCGCCAGCGTGCCGCAATTGGTGCGCGCCACGACCGAGCGGCACTCGACGATCTCGCGTTCGCCGATGCTGCGCCGGGCCGCCAGCTCGCAAGTCGCGGCCCGGGCCAGCAAGGCCTTGGCAAAGACACAGATCGACCCGCTCTCGCAGCATGCGCTCGGTGCGGTTGGATCGTGATCGCTCATCGCACGCGGATTCAGTCGTCGCCGGTCGGACCCGCTTCTCGAACCTGGCACAGCAAATCTTCGGCCAGCTGCTGGTTGTCGGCAAACATCACTTTGACCTTCGCGTCCGCGGCCACCGACTGCGACGACCGAAGGGACTTGGCATGGGTCGACGCTTCCTTGAAGGCAATGAACTCGGCCAGCTTCTCGATCTGCGCGAAAGGCCGCACGCTGAAGACGAAGTAGGGCATCGTGGTTCGCTCAAAGGTAGTGTTTGGTCAGCCGGCGGCGACCGGGCACGGCCTTCTGGATGACGACGCCATGAACTGCCGCCAGATCGGGCAGCGGCTGTTCGGCATAGGCCGGGTTGAGCGCGTGCAGACGCCAGCCATCGCCCACCTGCACCAGCTGGCGAAAGGTCCACTCACCGGCCACCTGGGCCAGAACGAAGCAGCCGGGGCGCAGCGCACCGTCGGGCTCGATGATGATGATCTCGCCGGCGTTGAATTCGGGCGCCATGCTGTCGCCGAGCACGCGCAGCGCGAAGGACTCGCCGCCGCTGCAGCCGGGGTCGTCGTTGAGCTCGCTCACAGGATCTCCGACCTCATCTGCGCCGCCGGCACGCCCGCCGCCAGCAACGCGGCACCGAGCCCTTCGACGAACGCTTGAGGGCCGGCGAGGTAGAAGTCGCAATCGATGTCGAACTGGTCGGCCCGGATCGCAGCGGCGACCTGTGCAGCGCCCGCCGCCGGATCGAGTTCGCTGAACGCCGCGTACTCGAAGGCATCCAGCGCCTCGGACCAGGCGCGGCACTGGTTGGCCTGGAAGTGACCGTCGCTGCGCGTGGCCAGCCAGTACAGCGACAGAGACGGCGACGCGTCGAGCGACAGCGCGTGCTCGATCAGGCTCTTGATCGGCGCGAAGCCGGTGTCGCAGGCCGCGAACACCAGCGGCCGGTTGCTGTCGGCGAGCACGAACTCGCCGATGGGGCCCCAAAGGTTGAGCGGGCTTCCGACGGCCAGCAAGCCGTCGAACACCATGCGTGCAAAGGCGCTGGCGCCATCGCGCGGGATGTAGAAGTGCAGGTTGCGATCGTCGCACGGGCAACTGGCGATCGGATGCGTGGCTCGGACGTCGTCGCCCGCCGTGGCCGCCGAGCCGGCGCGGCCGAGCGTGACCGACTGCCCGGCCAGGAACCGCAGGCGGTTGGTGCGCGGGGTCTGCAGGTGCAGCAGCCGCGTGTCGGGTGCGAGCTCCCGCACGGCGCGCACCGTGGCCACGATCTGCTGCTGCGGGATGTCGGCCGGCCCGCCCGCCTCCAGCGTCTCCAGCGTGAGTTCGCTGCTGGCCGCCGTGTGCGCGCACAGCAGCGTGTAGCCCTGCCGCTTCTCGGCCTCCGACAGCGGGTAGTCAAAGGGCATCACCTTGGCAACCTCGCCGGCGATCACGCGCACCTTGCACATGCCGCAGCTGCCGTTGCCGCAGCCGTAGTTCAGCGCAAGGCCCGACTTCAGGCCGGCCTGCAGCAGCGTGTCGTGACCCTCGACCGCGAACTGGTGGCCGCTCGGGCGCAGGGTTACCTGTGCCGCCACGACTTTCAGGATGTCATCCATGACGTCGAGAGGATCGACCGCTTCGGTGGCCAGTGCGCGCGCGAGGCCTTCGTTCAGTTCTCGCTGCAAGATGCGCAGCGATGCATCGCCGCCCGGCGTCTGCAGCAGCAGCGCGTCGATGCGGTCGCGCAGGCCGATCACCAGGGCGTGGTAGCGCTGCAGGTGGCGCTGCACGTCGGCCATCTCCTGGCCCTGATGAAACAAGCGCTGGGCCAGCACCTCCTGGCTCGGCAACAGCCGCTCGCGCACGCGCCGGCCAAACGCATCCTCCTTGATGTGCACGACGCGTTCGAGCATGCCGGACTGCTCGAGCTGCATCTGTGGGTACAGCTCGAGGAGCGCCTGCGTCGACACCAGGCCATCTGCGAGCGCGATCTCGCCCGCGCGCACGCGCTGTTGCAGCACGCCGCGCGGCACGCCGACCAGTTGCGCTGCGCGCCAGACGGTTATCCATTGGGCCACGGAGCCTCCGTGGTTCGATCCAGGTAGCGCGCCCGATAGAGCAAGCGCGGTTGCGCTGGGTCGTCGGCGAAGGCGTCGCGCGCGTGCAGCACGTTGTGGGCGACGATGCCCATGCCGGCCTCCAGCCGTACGCGCAGCACGTCGGCGTTGCCGTCGGCCAGGAAGCGCTCGAGGAAGGCGACGGCCTTCAAGGTGGCGGCATCGTTCTTCCAGAGGATGCTGCGCGTGCGCGCGGTGTAGCGCATGTGCAGCGTGCCGTCGCGCGCATCGACCGAGAATACCGGGCCAGTTTGGGCGGCACGTGCCACACCGCGCCCATCCTCGCGCGCCGGGATCGTCATCGCGTCGGGCGCCATCAGCGCCCGCAGCCAGCGCGGCGAGGCGTCGCGCAGCGCGATGTAGGCCAGCTCATGGTCGAGCAGCGAGTTGACGCCGCCGCGGGTGGCCGGCCGCACGCAGTGCAGCACGAAGGCCCGGATGCGCTGTCCTTGCGGGTGGTAGTAGCCGTCGGTGTGCCAGCCGAGTGGCCGGTCGGTGTACGGGATGTAGCCGCTGCGATCCTGCGTCGCCGGACTTACCGTGATGCTCGAGACGCCGTCCTCGTCGGCCAGCCAGTTGCCGTCCAGGCGCTGCAGCCCGAGTTGACGCGCCACCGCCAGCGCAACGCCCTTGTGTTGCACGCCGCAGCGGTTGCGATAAATCACCATGTTCCAGCGCGCACAGGCCTGCAGCAGCGCAACGCGCTCGCCGCGGGTCAAGGCGGCGGCATCGGCGACCTCGACGACCAGGTCTTCGGCGCGACGGGCGCGGTTCGCCAGCTTGCGGGCACGCCAGGCAAAATAGCCTGCATCGTCGACGAGGTCGAACGGCGACAGCGCGGGATGCAGGACAGCGCTCATGGTGTCAGTCGCCGCTCATCGACGTTCGCCGGGACGCGCGTGGCTTGTCGGACAACAGATCGAGGATCGCGCTGCGCACGATGTCGACCGCTTCAGGGGCTTCGATGGCCATCACCTGATCGAGGACCCAGCGCCGGTCGTGTGGCGGCAGGGTCGGCTCGAGTCGGCTGCCGAGGTAGCGCACGAAACCGAAGTCCGGCATGAAGGCCTCATCGGTCGTTGCGCTGGCCGGCTCGCCACCGAACTCGGCATAGTGCGGCGACAGTTCGTTGACCAGGTCGATGAAGCTGTCCTGGTAGCGCGCACCGTCGGCGCGCGGGCCGAGCAAGTCGCCCTCGTTGCCGGCCAGGGTGTCGGCGCAGCGAACGACCAAAGCCGTGGTGAAGCGGATGCGGGTTGAAGCGTCCATCTTCGCGTAAGCGGTGCGGTCAACCACCGCGATCAGGAAGACCAGCACCTCGCGCAGGAAGTCGAAGTAATTGCCGCCCGCCTCGATGTCGAACTTCGCTCCGCGCATGCGCTTCAACGTGTTGTGCGCCACGCGCCAGACGATGAACGCCATCGCGCTGGCCTGCTGCTCGGCGCTCTTGGGCTCACTGGCCTTGAACCAGTGGCTCTTGATCCGCATGCGCGGCGGGACGAGGCTCATCAGTACCCACCCTTGCCCAAAGGCTGCGGCAGGCCGGCGACCTTGCAGCCCTGTTTGGCGGGGCCCACTGGAAACAGGTCGTAGAGCGCCTTGCTGTCGCAGCCCGGCAGCACCTCGGCCAGCCCCTTGAGCATGTTGCGGAAGTTCGGCGTGTGGCCGTGTTCGCGAAATTCGTCGCGCAGATAGGCGACGACCTTCCAGTGGTCTTCGGTGAGCTCGATCTGCTCGGCCGCGGCGATCACCTTCACCACCTCGTCGCTGAAGTCGGCCTCGACCAGGAAGCCCTGCTCGTCGGTGTCGAGCTCGCTGCCGTTGACGACGTACCCCATGTTGTCTCCCTTGCAGAATGTCAGGCGCCGACGGCCGCGGCCGACTTGTGGGGCACGAACAGGCCGCAACCCAGGCGGCGGTGCCGACCCAGGCCGGACTCGAGCACGCGCAGCGAATCGCCCGGCGCCAAGCCGTCGAGCATCAGGCTGTAGCCGGTCAGCGTTTGGCCGCCGTTGTCGATCATTTGGCGACGTCCGCAGATGGGCCGGCACGGCAGGCTCGCGGCCTCGAGCTCGTGACCGATCGTCGCCAGGAACGCCAGCTCGTCGTCATCGTCGGTCGCCACCAGGTGCGCATAGAGCGTGCTGTGCGGCAGCAGCTCACGCACCTGGCTGCGGTCGCCCACTTGCAGCGCATGGCCGTCGAGATCGAGGCGAGCGCCTCGCAAGCACTGCAGATCGCCGATCCGTTCGCGCGCGACGCGCAGCGTCAGCCGCGCGCGCTGCGACAGCAATGCCGTCGGGCCATGCCCCGCCACGGCATTGATGCGGTGCACACCGGCATGGGCCGGGTCCGCGAGCCAGGGCAGGTGGCGCTCCAACACTGCGGCCAGCGCGCGGCGGTGGTCGCGCGGAACAGCATCGCCGCGCAACGCGAAGGTGACATCGACCCGGGACGAAGCGCTCGACCGCATCTGGTCAGGCCTCGGGTCGGGGCTGACCGTCGGCCCAGCGCAGGAGCGCCTCGCCCCACTCGCGCGCCGTCTGCGGGTCGATGTCGAAGACGGTGAAGCGGCTCTTCTCTCGGATGCGCGTTCGCAGCAGGCTCATGCCACCGGCTTCATGGTCGAGTTGCTGCAGCTCGATTTCCTGACCGCCCAGGGGCGCGCGCAACTTGGCAAGGCTGGTCGTGCGCGGCATTCGTTTCCTCCGGGTGCCGCATTGAGCGCGGGCGCCCGGCAAGCGTCCATACCCGGTACGGGTGAGCGTCGCCTACGCCATCCGGGTAGTGCCGCAGGCATCGATCCGGTCTATCGTCGCCGCAGCACACAGGAGCGCCCACCATGGCCAAGAAGCAGCACCCGACGCCGATGCTCGACGAGCTGGAAAGCGGCCCCTGGCCCAGCTTCGTCACCGGCTTGAAGCGGCTGGCCGACGACAAGGACTACATGGTTGACCTGATGGGTCAGCTCGAGACCTCCTACCGCACGCGCAAAGGCTATTGGAAGGGCGGCACGGTCGGCGTCTTCGGCTACGGCGGCGGCGTGATCCCGCGCTTCACCGAGCTGAAGGACGAGAAAGGCGCGCCGGTTTTCCCCGACGCCGCCGAGTTCCACACCCTGCGCGTGCAGCCGCCCGCCGGCATGCATTACGACACCCAGGTCCTGCGCAAGATGGCCGACATCTGGGAAGAGCACGGCTCGGGCCTGATCGCCTTCCACGGCCAGTCGGGCGACATCATGTTCCAGGGGGCGAAGACCAACAAAGTCCAGGACGCCTTCGATGCGCTGAACGAACTCGGCTTCGACCTGGGTGGCGCCGGCCCCGCGGTGCGCACCTCGATGAGCTGCGTCGGCGCCGCACGCTGCGAGCAGAGCTGCTACGACGAATCGCGCGCGCACCGCCAGGTGATCAACAACTTCCTCGACGACATTCACCGCCCAGCCCTGCCCTACAAGTTCAAGTTCAAGTTTTCGGGGTGCCCGAACGACTGCATGAACTCGATCCAGCGCTCCGACATGGCCGTCATCGGCACCTGGCGCGACAACATGCGCACCGACGAGGAACTGGCACGCAAGTGGTTCGACAAGCACGGCATGGACGAGCTGGTCAACGACGTGGTCGCACGTTGCCCGACCAAGACCATCCTGCTCAAGGAGATCAAGAACGTCGCTGCGGGCGACACCATCTCCAGCGTCAAGGTCAGCGACACGCACGCACTCGAGATCGACAACAGCAACTGCGTGCGCTGCATGCACTGCGTCAACGTCATGACGGGCGCGCTGGCCAAGGGCACGGACACCGGCGCGTCGATCCTGATCGGCGGTAAGCGCACGCTCAAGATCGGCGACCTGATGGGCACCGTGATCGTGCCCTTCATGCCGCTGAAGACCGACGAGGACTACGACGCGCTGGTCGAACTTGGGCAGAAGGTGATCGACTTCTTCGCCGAGAACGCACTCGAGCACGAGCGCACCGGCGAAATGATCGAGCGCATCGGCTTGGTCAATTTCCTTGAGGGCATCGGCGTCGACATCGACGCCAACATGGTGGCCACGCCGCGTACCAATCCCTATGTGCGCACCGACGGCTGGGACGACGACGTCGCCCGGATCAACGCCAAGAAACAAGCCGCCTGACCGGGAGACAAGACCATGGCTCAACGCGCCCCCATCGAAAGCGGCTGCCCCGATCCCAAGCCGTACATGCATCCGACGATGCTGAAGAACTACGGCAACTGGCGCTACCACGACCGGCCGCGCCCCGGGGTGCTGCACCATGTCTCGCACACTGGCGACGAGATCTGGACCGTGCGCGCCGGCACCCAGCGCCAGATGGACGTCTACACGATCCGCAAGCTGTGCGACATCGCCGACACCTTTGCCGACGGCCACGTGCGCTTCACGATCCGCTCGAACATCGAGTTCATGGTGGCCGACCAGAACAAGGTGGCGCCACTGATCGAATCGCTCACCAGCAACGGCTTTCCGGTCGGCGGCACCGGCAACTCGGTGTCGATGATCGCGCACACCCAGGGCTGGCTGCACTGCGACATTCCAGGCACCGACGCCTCGGGCGCCGTGAAGGCGCTGATGGACGACCTGTACGAGGAGTTCATCAAGGAGGACATGCCCAACCGCGTGCACCTGTCGACCTCCTGCTGCGAGATCAACTGCGGCGGCCAGGCCGACATCGCGATCATCGTGCAGCACACCAAGCCGCCGAAGATCAACCACGATCTGGTGGCCAACGTCTGCGAGCGCCCGGCCGTGGTCGCGCGCTGCCCGGTGGCCGCCATCCGCCCCGCACTCGTCAACGGCAAGCCCTCGCTCGAGATCGACGAAAAAAAGTGCATGTGCTGCGGCGCCTGCTACCCGCCCTGCCCGCCGATGCAGATCAACGACCCGGAGTACACCAAGCTGGCGATCTGGGTCGGCGGCAAGAACTCGAATGCGCGCAGCAAGCCGACCTTCATGAAGATGGTGGCCTCGGGCATCCCCAACAACCCGCCGCGCTGGCCCGAGGTGTCGGCCATCGTCAAGAAGATCCTCTACACCTACAAGGAAGATGCACGGTCGTGGGAGCGCGTCTCCGATTGGGTCGAGCGCATCGGCTGGCCGCGCTTCTTCGAGAAGTGCGACCTGCCCTTCACCAAGTACCTGATCGACGACTGGCGCGGCTCACGGGCCAGCCTCAACGCCTCGACGCACATCCGCTTCTGAGCCCGCAATGAAATTCGGACTGATGGTCAGCGAAGGGCCGTACACACACCAGGCGAGCGACACGGCTTACCAGTTCGCAGCCGCTGCGCTGGCCAAGGGCCACGAAGTCCAGCGCGTCTTTTTCTATCACGACGGCGTCTACAACGCGAGCCGCCTGACCGAGCCGCCGCAGGACGACCGCCACATCGTCAACCGCTGGTCGGCGCTGGCGGCCGATCACAAGGTAGATCTGGTGGTCTGCGTCGCCGCCGCGCTGCGCCGCGGCATCAAGGACGAAGTGCTGGCGCCGGGCTTTCGCATCTCGGGCCTCGGCCAGTTGGTCGACAGCGGCATCAAGTGCGACCGCCTGGTCACGTTCGGCGATTGAGGTGCAGGCGATGAAGAAATTCATGTTCGTCAACCGCAAGGCCCCGTTCGGCACGATCTATGCGCTCGAAAGCCTCGAGGTCGTGCTGATCGCGGCGACCTTCGACCAGGATGTCAGCCTGGCCTTCATCGACGACGGTGTCTACGAGTTGGTCAAGGGCCAGAACCCGAAGGGCCTGGGCATCAAGAACCACTCGCCGACCTACCGCGCGCTCGACGGCTACGACGTCGAGAAGCTGTACGTCGAACGCGAGTCGATGGAGATGCGTGGTTTGTCCGAGGCCGATCTGCTGGTGCCGGTCGAAGTGCTCAGCAGCGCCCGCATGGCCGATTTGATGGCCGAGCAGGACGTGATCCTGTCGTTCTAGAGGCACACCCCATGCTGCACATCGTCAACAAGTCGCCCACCCAAACCAATGCGCTGCAAAGCTGCCTGCGCCTGGCCAAGCCCGGTCACGCCGTGTTGCTGACCGAAGACGCTGTCTATGCGGCGACAGCAGCCGGCGCCGAATCCGCCGGCCTGGCGGATCCACTCACGCAGTTCAAGGTCTATGCCCTGCAGCCCGACGTCGACGCACGCGGCATGGCGGGCAAGCTGGTTGAAGGCGTCACCAGCGTCGACTACGCCGGCTTCGTCGACCTCGTCGCGGAGCACCCGAACAACCAGTCGTGGCTCTGAAGAGTCCACGCGCCACCCATCCCGCAGCAGGAGACCCCCATGGGCATCGAAGTCAACGGCACCACCTACGAAACCGACGAAGAAGGCTATCTGGCCGATCTGTCCGAATGGACCGAGGACATCGGCAAGGCGCTCGCGGTGGAAGAGAAGGTCGACATGACACCCGGCCACTGGGAGGTCGTGAATTTCCTGCGCGACTACTACAACGAGTACCAGATCGCGCCGGCCGTGCGCGTGCTGACCAAGGCCATCGGCAAGAAACTCGGCGAGGACAAGGGCAACAGCAAGTACCTCTACGAACTGTTCCCTTATGGCCCGGCCAAGCAGGCCTGCAAGATCGCCGGCCTGCCCAAGCCGACCGGCTGCGTCTGAGCCCGCGAGCGGCCTGCCGATCGAGCATGCGTCCGGCATGAACGCACTCGCGATCGCCTACGCCGCGCTCTTCTACGTCGCGACGGCCGTGCTCGTCGTTGGCGTGGCACTCAAGATCCGGCGTTATGCCGGCGTGCCGGCGCCGCTGAAGATCCCCACCACACCCGCGCCGACCAGCACGGGCGGCGTGGCGCTGCGGCTGACGCGCGAGGTGGTCTTCTTCGAGAGCCTGTTCAAGGCCAGCAAATGGACCTGGCTGTTCGGCTGGCTGTTTCACGCTGCGCTGCTGCTGGTGCTGCTGCGCCACCTGCGCTACTTCCAGCAGCCGGTGTGGGCACCGATCGTCTGGGTGCAGGCCTTCGGCATCTACGCCGGCTTCGCGATGGTCATCGGGCTGGCGGGCCTGTGGGCACGCCGCTTCCTGGTCGATCGCGTGCGCTACATCTCCACGCCGTCGGACCATCTGCACCTGGCGCTGCTGCTCGCCATCGGCCTCACGGGCCTGGGCATGCGCTTTGTCGCCCCGACCGACATCGTCGCCGTCAAGGCCTTCATGCTCGGCCTGATGCGCCTGGACATCCAGCCGCTGCCCGCCGACCCGCTGCTGCTGCTGCACCTGGCGCTCGTCGCGCTGCTGATGCTGGTCTTCCCGATCAGCAAGTTGATGCACGCGCCAGGCCTGTTCTTCAGCCCGACGCGCAACCAGAGCGACAACTCGCGCGAGGTGCGCCACCTGGCGGCCTGGGCCTCGGTGGCCGACAAGCGATAACCATGGCCGCCGCCAAGTTCGACACTCCTCCGCTCAAGCCCTACCCGGTGATCCCGCTGGTGGCGGTGGGCGCAATGGCGCACAGCAAGCCCTTCGTCGCCTCGCCGAAGATCCAGGAGGCCGTGGGTTTCCCCGGCGAGTTGACCGAAGGCTGGGAGCAACGCGCGGTCGGCAAGATGGGCGAACTGCTCGGCAAGTACCGCTCACTGCAGGTCTACATGGACGCCTGCGTGCACTGCGGCGCCTGCTCCGACAAGTGCCATTACTTCCTCGGCACCGGCGACCCGAAGAACATGCCGGTGGCGCGGCAAGACCTGATGCGCGGCGTCTATCGGCGCTACTTCACCTTCGCCGGCAAACATTTCCCCAAGCTGGTCGGCGCCACCGACCTGACCAAGGAAGTGCTCGACGACTGGTGGAGCTACTACAACCAGTGCTCCGAGTGCCGCCGCTGCTCGGTGTTCTGCCCCTACGGCATCGACACCGCCGAAGTGACGATGGCGGCGCGCGAGATCATGGACTCGGTGGGCCTGGGCCAGAAGTACGCCAACGAGATCATCGGCAAGGTGCACCGCATCGGCAACAACCTCGGCATCCCCGAGCCGGCGCTGGCCGACACGCTGCTCGGGCTCGAAGAAGACACGAAGGAGGAGACCGGCCTGGACGTGCGCTTCCCGCTCGACGTCGAGGGTGCCGAGGTGCTGCTGGTCACGCCGTCGGCCGACTTCTTCTCCGAGCCGCACGTCGAAAGCCTGATCGGCTACGCCAAGGTCTTCCATGCCGCCGGCATCTCGTGGACGCTGAGCTCCAAGGCCAGCGAGGCGGGCAACTTCGGCCTCTTCATCGGCAACTACGGGCAGATGCAGAAGATCTCGCTGCGCGTCAAGGAAGCGGCGCAGGAGCTCGGCGTGCGCCGCATCGTCGTCGGCGAATGCGGCCACGCCTGGCGCGTGGCCTACGCGTTCTGGAACACGCTGATGGGTCCGTTCGACTGGCTCGACTCGCGCTATCCGGTGCCGCAGCACATCTGCGAGATGACCTACGACCTGATCCAGCAGGGCGCACTGAAGTTCGACAAGGAAAAGAACGACGACCGCATCATCACCTTCCACGACTCGTGCAATGTCGCCCGTGCCTCGCGCATGGGCAGCATGCCGGGCGGGCAATTCGTGATCCCGCGCGAAATCATCAAGGCGGTGGCCCACCGCTTCCACGACATGTCGCCGGGCACGACCCACGAAGCCACCTTCTGCTGCGGCGGCGGCGGCGGCCTGCTCACCGACGACCTGATGGAGCTGCGCGTCAAGGGCGCGCTGCCGCGCATGGAAGCGCTGAAGAACGTCGTCGACCAGCACGGCGTGAACTTCATGGCCGCCATCTGCGCGATCTGCAAAGCCCAGTTCAGCAAGGTGCTGCCCTACTACGGCTTCGACATGAGCATGGTGGGCGGCGTGCACCAGCTGGTCAGCAAAGCGATCCGCCTAGGCGAGCCCCACTGATTCGAATCGAGGAGAACTCCCGATGTCCGCCCTGCCCCCGACCGCCGAAGCCAAGCCGCTGACCTTCCGTCGCTACAAGGACGACGACCACAAGCCGCTGGCCTGGCAGAAGGAAATCTTCGACGCCGACCACAGCCACAAGTGCCCGACCTACATCCAGAGCACGCCGCCCTGCCAGGGCTCGTGCCCGTCGGGCGAAGACATCCGCGGCTACCTCAACATCGTGCGCGGCATCGAGAAGCCGCCGGCGGGTGTGCCCTGGCAGGAATACGCGTGGCGCCGCCTGACCGACGCCAACCCGTTCCCGTCGGTGATGGGCCGCGTCTGCCCGGCGCCGTGCGAGTCGGGCTGTAACCGCAATCAGGTCGAGGATTTCGTCGGTATCAATTCCGTCGAGCACTTCCTCGGCGAATGGGCGATCGAGCACAAGCTCGCGTTCAACAAGCCCGCCGCCTCCAGCGGCAAGACCGTGGCCGTGATCGGCGCCGGCCCGGCCGGCCTCTCGGCCGCCTACCAGCTGGCCAAGAGGGGCCATGCGGTGACCGTCTTCGACGAGCGCAAGGAGGCCGGCGGCATGATGCGCTACGGCATCCCGGGCTTTCGCACGCCGCGCGAGGTGCTCGACGCCGAGATCCAGCGCATCGTCGACCTCGGCATCGCGCTGCGCATGAACTGCCGCATCGGCACCGACATCACCCTCGACGACATCCGGGCCGGCTTCGACGCCGTCTTCCTCGGCATGGGCGCACAGAGCGGCCGGCCGCTGCCGGTGGAGGGTGCCGAGGCGCCCAACGTCGTCACCGCCACCGCGTTCCTCCAGGCCTTCAACGACGGCCGCATGCAGCACGTCGGCAGGCGCGTGGTCGTCGTCGGCGGAGGCGACACCTCGATCGACGTCGCCACCGTTGCGCGCCGCCTGGGCCACATCGATCAGGTGCACGAGAGCGACCGGCCCGAGAACGTGATCGGCGGCTTCGCGGCGCACGACGCGGCCACGCTCTCGGCGCGCATGGGCGCCGAGGTCACGCTGACCTCGATCTTCGCGATCGAGAAGATGCAGGCTAGCAGGCACGAGGTCGAGCATGCGCTGGCCGAAGGTATCGCGATCCGCGGCGGCCTGGCGCCGGTGGCGGTGATTCGGGGCGCGGACGGCCGCGCCACCGCCCTGCGCGTGATCCGCTGCGAGGCGCGGATCGTCGGTGGCAAGCTCGACGTGAAGCAGATCGTCGGCACCGAAGAAGACATCGAAGCCGACCTGATCGTCTCGGCCATCGGCCAGGCGGTCGACTTCACCGGCCTGGAGGCGCTCGCCAACGGCAAGGGCGGCATCACCGCCGACAAGAACTACCAGGTGCAGGGCCAGGACGGCAAACCCAGCGGCATGTTCGTCGGCGGCGACGTCGTGCGCCCGCACCTGCTGACCACCGCAATCGGGCATGGCGCGATCGCAGCCGACGGCATCGACCGCATGCTGCGCAGCGAGGCGCTGGACAAGCGGCCCAAGATCGACGTGCACAGCTTCGACCTGGCGCGCAAGATGATCGAGAAGGGCCTGAAGATCACGCAGATCGAAGAGCCGCTGCGCGGCACCGACGCCAGCACCGGCGCGATCCACAACTTCGACGACCGCTCCGACCGCTACGTGATCCCGCACAAGGACCTGTTTCTCGGCCACTTCAATTACACCCCGCGCAACAAGCGCAAGATCGTCAACCTCAACGCCGAAGAGGCGCTGAACAATTTCGAGGAGCGCATGCTGCCGCTGCTTGAAACGCAGGCCCAGGCCGAGGCCAAGCGCTGCATGAGTTGCGGCCAGTGCTTCGAATGCGACAACTGCGTCGTCTACTGTCCGCAGACCGCGGTGTTCAAGGTCCCGAAGAGCAAATCGACGACCGGCCGCTACGTCGACACCGACTACAACAAGTGCATCGGCTGCCACATCTGCGCCGATGTCTGCCCCACCGGCTACATCCAGATGGGTCTCGGGGAGTAGGTGGCCCCCCCCCGAAGCGCCTTCGGCGCCTCCCCCCCAGGAGGGCGACGCCAGCGGACCGGCAAAGCCGGATCCGCGGCGTCCGCTTGGTCGCGGGCGGTGGTACTCACCCTGCTCGCCTGTTCCCAGGCGAGTCTCGCGGCTGAGGGTCGCACACCGCAGCCGACGATCGAGCCCGCGCGCGCCGGCACGCAATGCCTCGCAGACCCAGCGACGATGCGCCGCGACCACCCCGCCATGCTCGAGCACCAGCGCGACCTGACGGTGCGCGGCGGCATCCGCGGGGCGAAAGCCAGTCTCAGGGCCTGCATCGGCTGCCACGCCAGTTCAACAACTCACAGCGTCGCCAAGAGTGACACCAACTTCTGCGTCAGTTGCCACAGCTACGTCGCGGTGCGCATCGACTGTTTCGAATGCCATGCCACCAAGCCGTCGGCCACGGCATTGAGCCGGTCGCCATGAGCGCGCACGAACACGACAGCGCAGACGCCGAAGCCTCTGCGGGCTCGACCCGGCGCGGCTTTCTCGGCGTCGCCGCGGTGGCGATGGGCGGCACGCTGCTGGCCGGCGGCGTGCGCCTGATCGAGGTCCAGGCCGCGACACCGTCCATGCCGTCGGCCGGTGCCGACCCCCAGGTGCGCTGGGGCCTGCTGATCGACACCGAGAAGTGCGCCAGCGGCTGCACCGATTGCGTCACTGCCTGCAACACCGAGAACGGCCTGGCCGCGCCGCAGCGCCCGACCGACGTGCAATGGATCCGCAAGATCGAGATCAAGGAAATCAAGACGCAGCGTGCGGTGTCGTTGCCGGTGATGTGCCAGCACTGCGCCGAGCCGCCGTGCGTCGACGTCTGCCCGACAGGCGCCTCGTTCAAGCGCGCCGACGGCATCGTGATGGTCGATCGTCACACCTGCATCGGCTGCCGCTATTGCGTGATGGCCTGCCCCTACCAGGCGCGCTCCTTCGTGCACGAGCCGCTGGTCGATCAAAAACCCGAGGTGCCGCGGGGCAAGGGCTGCGTCGAGAGCTGCACGCTGTGCGTGCACCGCATCGACCAGGGCCAGCAGAACACCGCCTGCGCCGAAGCCTGCACGCAAGCCGGCCATGGCGCGATCGTCTTCGGCGACTTGAACGACCCCGCCAGCGAAATCTCTCGCCGCGCCAAGGCCGCGGCGACGAAGCAGTTGCGCGCGGACCTACACCTGGACCTCGGTGTGCGTTATCAAGGCCTTTGAGATGAGCGCCGTGCTGCTCCAAAAATCGCGCCGCGACGAACGCTGGTTCTACGCCGTGCTTGCCCTCGGCGTCCTGAGCGTGCTGGGTGGCCTCGGCGCGGCGCACTGGATGGAAGTCGAGGGCCATGTCGTCACCGGCATGAACAACCAGGTCGTCTGGGGCCTGCCGCATGTCTTCGCGATCTTCATGATCGTCGCCGGTTCAGGCGTGCTCAACGTCGCCTCGATCGGCTCCGTCTTCGGCGTGCCGCTGTACAAGAAGCGCGCGCCGCTGTCGGCGCTGCTGTGCCTGGCGCTGCTGGCCGGCGGGCTGATGGTGCTGATGCTCGACCTCGGCCGGCCCGAGCGCCTCGTCGTCGCCGCCACGCACTACAACTTCACGTCGGTCTTCGCCTGGAACGTCTTCCTCTACAGCGGCATGTTCGCGATCGTCGCGATTTACCTGTGGACGATGTTCGAGCGGCGATTCAACGGCTACACCCAGGCCATCGGCGTGGCCGCGCTGCTGTGGCGCTTTGCACTGACCACCGGCACCGGCTCCATCTTCGGCCTGCTCGTCGCGCGCCAGGCCTACCAGTCGGCGCTGCTCGCGCCGCTGTTCATCGTGCTGTCCTTCGGCTGGGGGCTGGCGGTGTTCATCGTTGCGCAGTCCGCGCTGCTGCGCTGGAGCGGCCGTGAGCTCGACGGCGTCGTGCGGCAGCGCATCGATCGGCTGCTCGGCATCTTCGTGGCCGCCGCGCTGTACCTCGTTGCGGTCCACCACCTGACGAACCTGTACTTCGCGCGCCAGGCCGGCTTCGAGTCCTTTATCCTGCTCGGCCGCGGCGGTGGCGGCCTTTTTGCCACGCTGTTCTGGGGCGGCTTCGTGCTCGCGGGCTCGCTGCTGCCGATGCTTCTCGTCTTTCACCCGCGTTTGGCCAGCGAGCGCAACAGCCTGGCCGCGGCGCTGCTGGTGCTGCTTGGCGCCTTCGCCTGGCTCTATGTCTTCGTCATCGGCAGCCAAGCCTTCCCGCTCGACATCTTCCCGGGCTTCGAAGTCCGCAGCACCTTCGGCGACGGCATCGTCGCGCGCTACAGCCCCCGCTGGCCCGAGTGGCTGCTCGGCATCGGCGGCCTTGGCGCGGCCTTCGTGATCACGACGGTCGGCGTGCGCCTGTTCGACTTCCTGCCACACGACGAGGTCGCTGCGCGATGAGCTCGATCCGCTGCCCGCGCCTGCTCGTCTCCGCGGCCCACAAGTCCTCGGGCAAGACGACGCTCGCCGTCGGGCTGGCCCGGGCGCTGGCCGAGCGCGGTCTGGCGGTGCAGACCTTCAAGAAGGGTCCCGACTACATCGACCCGATGTGGCTGGCGCGCGCCAGCGCCCGCCCCTGCTTCAACCTCGACCCGCACTTGATGCACGACGCCGAAATCGGCAGTCTGTTCGCACGGCATGCGCGCAATGCCGACGTGAGCCTGGTCGAGGGCAACAAGGGCCTCTACGACGGCCTGGCCCTGGACGGCAGCAACAGCAATGCCGCGCTGGCACGGCGCCTGGACATGCCGGTGCTGCTGGTGATCGACGCCCGCGGCATGACGCGCGGCATCGCGCCGCTGATCCTCGGCTACCAGGCCTTCGACCGCCAGGTGC
>JAABTC010000010.1 GCA_011390055.1 Burkholderiales bacterium
GGTTGCAAGGCAGCAACCTGGCGCTCGATGCCGAAGGTTTCGTCAGCACCGGCCCCACGTTGCAGAGCACCAGCCACCCGACCGTCTTCGCCACCGGCGACGTCAGCACGCGTGCCGACCATCCGCACCCGCGCAGCGGCGTGCACGCGGTGCGTGCAGGCCCGGTGCTGGCGCGCAACCTGCTGGGCTGGCTGCGCGGGGCGCGCCTGGCCCACCACACGCCGCAGCGCCGCTCGCTCTACCTGCTGTCCACCGGCGATGGCCGCGCCATCGCAAGCTGGGGCGGTCTGTCGGCCGAAGGGCGCTGGGCCGGTCGCTGGAAGGACGGCATCGACGGCGCCTTCCTGGCCCGCTACAACAGCCTCAGGCCAGCGCCGGGCCGCTCCCAAGCGGCCTGAGCTCCCCTCGGGGGGCGCGAGCTGGGGGCGGTCTGCCTCAGGCTTCGACGAAGTAGCGCTTCAACCCGGCCAGGATCATCTCGACGGCGATCGCGGTGAGCACCAGCCCCATCAGTTTCTCGAGCGCGCTGACCATCGACGATCCGATCCAGCGCCGGATGCGGTCGGCGCCCAGCAGCACCGCAAAGCTGACCACCATCGCCGCCGTCAGCGCGGCCACCCAGTCGAGCAGGCGTTCGGGCTGGCGCGAGGCCAGCAGCAGCACGGTGGCCATGGCCGAGGGGCCTGCCAGCAGCGGCACGGCCAGGGGAAACAGGAACGGCTCGCGACCCTTGCCGTCGGCAGCGTACATCTCGCTGCCCGACGCGAAGATCATGCGCACCGCGATGATCAGCAGGATCACACCGCCCGCCACCTCCAGCGAGCGCTCGGACAAGCGCATCAAGGTCAGGAAGGCCTGACCGCTCAGCATGAACACCAGCAAGGCGACGAAGGCCAGGACCGATTCGCGCGCGGCGACGAGCGTGCGCCGCTCCGGGGCCACCTGCCGCATCACCGAGATGAACACCGGCAAGCTGCCCAGCGGGTCGAGCACCAGCAGCAGCAGCACCAGCGCGGACAGGAAGGTGTGGTCCATGGCCGGCGTATTGTCCTTGGGCGGCGCGGAGGTGTCAGAGTGTTGCGCGGATGCTGCACGGCAGCATTTCAGACGCGGCGAATCAGGGTTTACGCCAGCGCGCTGCCTAGAATCGCGTTCTTCCGGAACACCCAAGGATGCCCTTCATGCAACGCTCCCTGATCATCGCGGCCGTTCTGGCCAGCGTCGGCGCCAGCGCCCAAGCCCAAAGCACCGTCAACGTCTACGGCCGCCTGAACGTCACGATCGAGCGCCAGAAGATCGGCAACACCAACGACACGCGCATGGTGAACAACGCCTCGCGCTTCGGCCTGCGCGGCAGCGAAGACCTGGGTGGCGGCATGAAGGCCGGCTTCCAGATCGAGCACGGCTTCAACATCGCCAACGGCACGCAGTCGCAAGGTGCGTTCTGGGCGCGCCAGAGCGAAGTGAACCTCTCGGGCGGCTTCGGCATGGTCCGCCTGGGCAACTTCACCAGCGAGGCCTACTACGCCACGTCCGATTACATCGGCATGCACAACCACGAGACCGGCACCTCGTCGGACGCGTTCTATGCCTACATCGGCCGCAACACCGACAAGGTGGCCTACCGCACCCCGTCGATCGGCGGCGCGACCCTGGAAGGCGCGGTCACGGCCGGCAACGGCGGCGAGCGCACGTACGACGTTGCACTGAACTACGACGCGGGCCCGCTGCACCTGGGTGCCGGCTACGAGAAGAGCGCCCCCAACAACAAGAATGCCGAGCAGTTCGCGGTCCGCGCACTGTATGAAATGGGTGCCTTCACGATCGCCGGCACGATCCAGCGCGACACCGACGGCTACGGCATCGGCTTCGGTGACCGCACCAACTGGCGTGTCGCCGGCATGTACACGATGGGCAAGACCGAGTTGCATGCGAACTACGGTCATGCCGGTGACTACAGCCGCCGGGCCGGCAACAACGAGGCCGACCAGTTCACCTTCGGCATCAACCAGAACCTGAGCAAGCGGACCAAGGTCTACGCCTTCTACACCAAGGTCGATGACAAGGGCGTGGGCGCGAACGCCATCTATGGCGACTTCAGCTCGGTCGCGCTGGGCGTGCGCCACAACTTCTGAAGCATCGCGCAATCAAACCAAGGGCCGGTCGTTGACCGGCCCTTTGTCCTTGTGCTCGACGATATTCAACCGCGCGGATGGTGCCGGGCGTGCAGCGTCTTCAAGCGCTCGCGCGCCACGTGCGTGTAGATCGTGGTGGTCGAGATGTCGGCATGCCCCAGCAGCATCTGCACCGCCCGCAGGTCGGCACCGTGGTTGAGCAGGTGCGTCGCGAAAGCGTGTCGCAAGGTGTGCGGTGACAACGGGGCGTCGATGCCGGCCGCGACCGCGTGGCGCTTGACCAGCTTCCAGAACATCTGCCGCGTCATGGCGCCGCCGCGCGCGGTGACGAAGAGCGCGTCGCTGGCCTGCTCGCCAAGAATCGCGCGCCGCGCGTCGGCCAGGTAGCGCGTCAGGCTGGCATGCGCTTCCTCGCCGAAAGGCAACATGCGTTCCCTGGCCCCCTTGCCGGTGACCCGCAACGCGCCTTCGGCCAGGCCGAGCTGCACCGTCTTCAAGCCGACCAACTCGCTCACGCGCAAGCCGCTCGCGTACATCAGCTCGAGCATCGCGCGGTCGCGCAGGCCGAGCGGTGTGGCCGTGTCGGGCGCCGCCAACAAAGCATCGACCTGCGTTTCGGACAGCGTCTTGGGCACCCGCAGGGCCTGGCGCGCGTTGCGCAGGCGCAGCGTCGGATCTTCGGAGACGATGCGTTCGCGCAGGGCCCAGCGGAAGAAGCGCTTGAAGACCGTCAAGCGCCGGTTGGCGCTGGTGGCGCGCGAACCGGCGTGACGGTGGGCGGCGTAAGCGAGGAGGTCGCTTTCCCGCAGCGTCGCGAGGGGACGGCCAGCCTCGCCCTCGAGCCATGCGGCCAGCATCGACAGATCACGCCGGTACGCCGCCAGGGTGTTGGCCGCCAGCCCATCCTCGATCCACAAGGCATCGAGGAAACGCTCGATCAGCGGCTGCTCGGCGGCGGCCACCGCGGCGGGGTTCAATCCAGCTTGAGCTTCTGCTTCTCGACCACGGTCTTGTAGACCTCGAACTCGGCCTTGATCTGCGCCGCGAACTGGTCCGGCGTGTTCAGCACCATCAGCGAGCCGGTGTCTTCGATGCGCTTGCGCACCTCGGGCAGCTCGGCGGTGCGCTTCATCGCGGCATGCACCTTGTCGACCACCTCCTTGGGCAGGTTCTTCGGGCCCAGCACGCCGTAATAGGCCATGCGGTTGACCGGCTCGAGGCCGATTTCCTTGAAGGTCGGCACGTTGGGCAGCTGGGTCAGGCGCGCCGGGGCCGCGACCACGATCGGGATCAGGCGGCCGTCCCGGATGAAGGGCAGCGCCGAGGGCATGTTGTCGAAGATGATCGGCACCTGGCCGGCCACCGTGTCATTCAACGCCGGGCCGGCGCCACGGTACGGGATGTGCGTGATGAACGTCCCCGACAGGCTCTTGAACAGCTCCATCTGCAGGTGGCCGATGCCGCCGGTGCCCGAACTGGCGAAGCTGTGCTTGCCCGGGTTCTTCTTCAGCTCGGCCAGGAAGCCGGCGTAATCGCGCGCCGGGAAGCTCGGGTGCACCGCGATCACGTTCGGCGTCGCGGCAATGTTGATGATGGGCGTGAAGTCGGTCGTCGGGTTGTAGCCGATCCTGGCGTTGATGGCCGGGTTGGCCGCCGTGGTCGACACCGTGGCCATGCCCAGCACGTAGCCGTCCGGGGTGGCCTTGATCACCTCGAGCGCGCCGATCGAGCCACCGCCACCGGCCTTGTTCTCGACCACCAGGGTCTGGCCGAGCGCGAGATTCGCGCGTTCGGCGACGACCCGGGCCACGATGTCGGTCGTGCCGCCGGGTGCGAAGGGCACCACCAGGCGCACCGGCTTGGCCGGGAAGGCCTGCGCGAGGACGGCAGGTGCGGTCGACAGCGCCAGGCCGGCTGCGCCAAGCGCGGCCAACAAAATTCTTCTCTTCATCGAACGGTCTCCTTGAGGGGTGGGTGCCACGACGGGCTTCACGCGACCGGCCCGCCCAGCAGGCCGATCTTCATTTCCTTGTCGGCGGGACGATCGCCGACGAAGATTCGCAACAGGGCGGCGTAGAAATCTTCGCCCGCGATCAATTGCCCGCGGGGACGACCATTCACCGCCAGACGCAGCCCTTGCTGGGGCAACCAGTCCAGGTCGATGATGTCCCGCTTCTTGACCTTGACGATGCCCTGCAGCAGCGTGTCGAACTGGGCCCTGCGGCCGGCCAGCGCCGGCAACTCGCTGGCAGGCGTGTTGCGCTCGATGCCCTTGTGGAAAGCCTTGATGAACTCCTCGATGCCCACGTCGAGCAGCATGCCGAGCTGCAGGCGCTTGGGCCCGCGCGCGGCCAACACCTGCTCGGGCGTCTTGGCCCGCTGCGTCAGGTACAGGCCCGCCGCATACCCACGCAGCCCGACGACCGCCCGCAAGCCCACGCCGTTGAGCTCCAGCGCCTGGCCGTCGAGCTGGAGGTCGCCGGCAAAGCGCAGGCCGTCGACCACGATGGGCGGCGCGGCCCGCACCGGGGCCACCAGCAGCCCGGCCGACAGCAGCACGACACCGTCGACGAGAAAGCCGCGGCGCGACGGCGCTTCACGCGTGTGGGCGGTCGGAGCGGATGGAGAGCGGGATTCGAGGTTCATGCCGACAGGAGTGTGACGCAGGCCGGCACAACGCGCTCGACCCCGGCGCGGCTGACGTCGAATGCAGGCCCGGCCCTCAAGCGGCGGCCCCCTCTGCCGGGTCCACCCGCTGCGCCAGGGCCCAGTCGATGTGCTCGGCCAGCAGGTCGCTGGCCCCGGCGCGCTGCGCGGCCAGGGCCCGCGGCAGCGCCGCGTCGCCGGTGAGGCGCCAGGCATTGCCGAGTGCCACCGCCAGGTTGCGCTGCCAGCGCGCATGCCCGATGCGCCGGATGGCGCTGCCCTCGGTGTGGTGCAGGAACTCGGACTCTGACCAGGCCCACAGCGTGAGCAGGCCGGGGGCGTCGAACGGCGCACGAACGTCGAAGTCGGGCAGGGCAGAACGTTGGGCGTACTTGTTCCACGGGCAGACCAGCTGGCAGTCGTCGCAGCCGTAGATGCGGTTGCCCAGGGCCGCGCGAAGCTCGGGGGGGATCGGCCCGTCGTGCTCGATCGTCAGGTACGAAATGCAACGTCTTGCATCCAGCCGGTAAGGCCCCGTGATGGCCTGGGTGGGGCAGACGTCGATGCAGGCGCTGCAGCCACCGCAGTGGGCGGTGGTCGGTTCGGTCGGCGGCATTGCGAAGTCGACGAACAGCTCGCCGAGGAAGAACATCGAACCCGCATCGCGCGCGAGCGCCAGGGTGTGCTTGCCGCGCCAGCCCAGGCCACTGCGTGCGGCGAGTTCGACCTCGAGCACCGGCGCCGAATCGGTGAACACGCGGTGACCGAAAGGCCCGACCTCGGCCGCCAGCCGGTCGGCCAGCGCCTGGAGCCGGCCGCGCAGCACCTTGTGGTAATCCCGGCCGCGCGCGTAGAGCGAGACGGTGGCCGCGTGTGGATCGGCCAGACGCTGCCATTCGATCGCCTGCCAGCCGCGGTGCTCGCCCGCGCTTGCAGGCAACGCAGCGCGCGGCAGGTAGTCCATGCGCGCCGTGATCACGCTCAAGGTGCCGGGCACCAGTTCGGCCGGCCGGGTGCGGCGCAGGCCATGGCGGGCCATGTACTGCATGCCGCCATGCCGGCCCTCGTCCAGCCAAGCCGCCAAGCCCGGCTCGGCCTCGGACAGGTCGATGCCCGCGACACCGATCTGTGAGAATCCGAGCTCCGAGGCCCAGCGCAGCAGACGCTCGTGCACCCGCGCCGGGTCGATTGCCGACTTTCGTTCTCGATGAGCTGCACCGCGCATACGCCGATTCTAGAAAGCCGCGTTCTCGACTGGCCCGACGAGGCGGCTTGCGCCGCATTCGCGCGGCAGCTGGCAGCGTTGCCCGCGCTGTGGCCCTCGACCTTCATCGCGCTCGACGGCCCGCTCGGCGCGGGCAAGACAAGCTTCGTGCGTCACCTGCTGCGCGCCCTCGGCGTGCAAGGCCCGATCAAGAGCCCGACCTACGCGGTGCTCGAGCCGCATGTGCTGCCGGCCACGACCGGGGCGCCGACACACACGGTGGCGCATTTCGACTTCTTTCGCTTTGCCGACCCCCGCGAATGGGAGGAGGCGGGTTTCCGAGAGGTGTTCGGCGCGCCGGGGCTGAAACTGGCGGAATGGCCTGAAAAAGCCGCGCCGTTGCTGCCCACGCCGGACTGGTGCATGGAACTCGACGTGGGCGAACACGACCAACGTCGCGTGAACGTTCATGCCCTCACCCCCCACGGCCGGCAGTTGCTGGCGCCGATCCGATGACGCGGCGCCGCGCTGCGCTGCAGCAGGTCGGTGGCCTGGTGCTGCTGCTGCAGGCGCCGCGCCTGGCGTTCGGCGCCGAGATCGTGGCGGTGCGGGTCTGGCCGGCAGCCGACTACACCCGCGTCACGATCGAGTCCGACAGCGAACTGACGGTGCGCCACCGACTGGTCGCCGCGCCCGAGCGCCTGGTGATCGACATCGACGGGCTCGAACTCAGCGCGCAGTTGCGCGGATTGGTCGGCAAGGTGCGCGGCGACGATCCGTACATCGCCGGGCTGCGTGTCGGGCAACCGAACCCGCAGGCGCGCACCGTGCGACTGGTGTTCGACCTGAAGCAGGCCGCGGCGCCGCAGGTTTTCACGCTGGCACCGGTGGCGGCCTACCGGCACCGGCTGGTCTTCGACCTGCATCCCGCCCAGGCGCGCGATCCGCTGCTGGCCCTGTTGCGCGAGAAGGAACAGGCCGAGCAGCAGGCGGCGGCCGCCGTGCGCGACGCACTCGGCGAGTTCATTGGGCGGGTCGAAAGCGGCCAGACCCAGCCGCTGCCACCGAGTGCGGCGGCGTCGGTCGGCGCGCCACCACCACCCCCCGTGGCCCTGGGCACACCGGCGCCGCGCACGCCGAGTGCCGAGACGCAGCGCAAGGTCGAACGCCTGATCGTGGTGGCACTCGACCCGGGGCACGGTGGTGAAGATCCCGGCGCTGTGGGGCCGAGCGGCTTGAAGGAGAAAGATGTGGTGCTGTCGGTCGCGTTGCAGCTGCGCGACCGCATCGACGCGATGCCCGGCATGCGCGCCTTCCTCACGCGTGACGCCGACTTCTTCGTGCCGCTGGCCGACCGCGTCAGGAAGGCGCGCCGTGTGCAAGCGGACCTCTTCGTCTCGATCCATGCCGATGCCTTCGTGACGCCGACCGCGCGCGGCGCCAGCGTGTTCGCGTTGAGCTCAGGTGCGGCCACCAGCACGGCCGCGCGCTGGCTGGCCAAGAAGGAAAATGCCGCCGACGTGGTGGGCGGCGTGAACGCCAAGGTCGGCAGCGACGTGCACGTGTTGCGTGCGATGCTCGACATGAGCACGACCGCGCAGATCAAGGACAGCCTGCGCGTGGGCAGCGAAGTGCTTGGGCAGCTCGACCGGGTCGGCCGTCTGCACAAGCCGCGTGTCGAGCAGGCCGGCTTCGCGGTGCTGAAGGCACCCGACATCCCGAGCATCCTGGTCGAGACCGCCTTCATCTCCAACCCCGACGAGGAAGCCAAACTCGCCGATCCGGCCTACCGACGACAGCTGGTCGATGCGCTGGGCCAGGGCATCCAGCGCTACTTCGCCAAGAACCCCCCCCTGGCGCGCAACCGTCAGCTTTGAACCTCGAGAGACCGCACCGCATGCAACACCCGACTGGTCCCCACGCCGCCTGCTTCCCCCATCGCCCCGGCGCACCGCTGCGCACCGGGCGTCTGGCCCTCGCCAGCGCGTTCACGCTGTTGCTCGGCGGCTGTTTCATCGGCGCGAAGCCGGTGCACAAGGAGGTGTTGAGCCTGGCACCGGTGCAGACCGCCGTGGTGGTGCCTTCGCCGGCGGCGGCCGCGGCGGCTTCGGAAGCCCAGGCGCGCGAGGCCCGCGTGGCGGTGGCCGCGGCCGCGGCCGAGCAGGCCGCGCGCACGCCGTCGCCCCCGGTGTTCATTGACAACCTGCCCAACCAGATCTATTTCGACAACGACGCCTACCTCGTCGCGCCCCAGTTCCAAGGCCTGCTGAGCCAGCACGCTGCCAACCTGAAGGCCGACCGGCGCCTGCGTCTGCAGATTCGCGCCTACACCGACTTCAAGGGCGGCGCCGACTACAACCGAGCGCTGGCGCAGATGCGGGCGGCCACCGTGGCCAAGGAACTCGGCAACCTGGGGGTCGACCGTGCGCAGCTGGAGATGCTGCCGCGCGGCGCCGAGCGACCGGCACCGGGCGCGGTGGCGAGCGACGCGCGCAGCCGCCGGGTCGAGCTGGTCTACCAGCGCTGAACCGGCGCGGCCCTCAGGGCCCGACCACTTCGCGGATCACGATCTTCAGACCCGCGGTGCCGGGCGCGACCGCCGCGCTCGTGCCCTGCAGGTCACCGGGCTGGGATTTGGCCTCGCCCGCGCGGCTGATGCGCGCGCTCACGACCACGCTGCTCGAACCCGACAGGCGCGTGGCCGGCGACATCGCCGAGCTGTCGTCGAGCACGAACTCGAGCGGCAGGTCGCGGACTTGCTTGCGCAGGATCGCCAGCGGCATGCGCGGCCCCTCGGCTGCGCGTGCGAAGACGAACAGCGTGTCGTCCGGGCGCGCACGCGCGGCCAGTGCCGGGTCGAGCGTCACGGTGCCGCGCAGGGTGGTGGATGCGGGTGCGGATGCAGATGCGGCCGCGGGGCCCGCGCCCGATCCGCTCGGCGGGGGGGCCACACCAGGGACGCCGGGCGCGGCGGCAGCCGTGGCCTGCAACGCAGGTCGTGCTGTCGGGCCCGCCGCCATGCGCTGGCGCGCTTCGTCGATGCCGGCCTGGATCTGCGCCGCACCGTCGCCCGGCCCGGCCAGCGCGGCCATGCGCTGCCAGAGCGTGATCGCGCGCGCGTAGTCCCCGCCATTGAAGGCGATCGTGCCTGCGAGCGACAACGCCTTGAGGTTGTCGGGGTCGACCTTCAAGGCGCGCTCCACCAGCCGCGCCGGCTCGCCCTCCAGGGTGCGCCCGTTGGCCATCGCCAGCGCATCGGCATAGTCGGCGATGAGGTTGGCGTCGTCGGGGCGAAGCTCCATGGCCCGCTTGAAGGCCGGCACGGCCTGCACGTGCCGCTCGAGCAGCGTACGCGCGCGGCCGAGCATGGCCCAGCCCTCGGCATCCTCGGGGCGCTCGGTGACCCGGGTTTCGAGCAATTGCACCATCGACTCGATCTGGTCCGGTGTGATGGCAGCGTGCGGCGACGCCGCCTCGACCGGCGCAGCGGCATTGCGCAAGGCTGGGTCGAGGGCCTGCGGAGTGCCAAGCCAGGCGTAGCCGGCCACCGTGATCGCAGCCACGAACACCGTCAGCGCGGCGGCCAGGCCCTTGGAAGATGGGCCGTCGCCGCGCGAACGCCACAAGGGCCGCGTCATGACGAGCGCGCTGAGCAGCGCGATCACGACGCCCGCGGCGATCAGGGCGAGCCAGGCGCTGGAGGAGGTGGCGGCGCCGCTCATCGGCTGCGCTCCACGGGGGCCGGGCCCTCGGCCCGCCCGGCGCCGGCGCGCGAATCCTGCACATCATCCTCATCGGGTTCGAACGCTTCCGGGCCCAGCTTCGCGCGGCGCCGCAGCACCATCACCAGCACCGCCAGGCCCACCGCCAGCAGCACGGCCGGCCCGAGCCACAGCAACAAAGTGCTGGCCTTGAAGGGCGGGCGGTAACGCACGAAGTCGCCGTAGCGGTCGGTCATGTACTCGACCACCTGCTCGTCGCTGACGCCGCGCTTCAACTGGTCGCGGACCTCGCGGCGCAGGTCGTTGGCCAGATCGGACGTCGAGTCGGCAATGGTCTGGTTCTGGCAGACCAGGCAGCGCAGTTCGGCGGCAACGCGCTGCACGCGCGCTTCGAGCACCGGGTCCGCCGAGGCCGGCACGGCCTCCTTGGCCGCCAGGGGCAGTGTCGCGAGCGCCGCGAGCAGCGCGGCCAGAAACAGCCGGATGGGTCTAGGCATCACCGCCCTTCAGTGTGGCAATCAGCGGCACGATGCGGCTTTGCAGGATCTCGGGCGTGACCGGGCCGATCTGCTTGAAACGGATCACGCCTTGCTTGTCGATGACGAAGGTCTCGGGCACGCCGTAGACGCCGAAGTCGATGCCGACGCGGCCGTCGGCATCGAACAGCGACGCGTCGTACGGATCGCCGAAGCGCGCCAGCCAGGTGATGCCTGCGGGCCGTGTGTCCTTGTAGTTCAGGCCGATCAACGGCACCTGCTTGGTCTTCGCATAGGCCATCAGGTGCGGATGCTCGTCGCGGCAGGCCGCGCACCAGGAAGCCCAGACGTTGAGCACCCAGACCTGGCCGAGCAGGTCTTCACGGCGCATCGTCTTGCCGGCGTCGTCCAGCCGCGTCAGCGCGAAGCCCGGTGCCGGCTTGCCGATCAGCGGCGACGGCACCTCGCGCGGGTCGAGCTTGAGGCCGACCGCCAGGAAGCCGACCAGCACCACGAACAGCGCCAGCGGCAGCAGGTAGCGCAGCTTCATGATGTCGCGGGAACGCGCGCCGTCGCCGGCACCAGCTCGCTCGGTGCCGCGGCGCTGCGGCGCGCACGGTAACGCCGGTCGGAGGCGGCGAGCATCCCGCCGAGCGTCATCACCACGCAGCCGCCCCAGATCCAGTCCACGAAGGGCTTGTAGTACACGCGCACGATCCAGGCCGTGGCCCCGGTCGCCTCGCCGAGCGAGACGTAGAGGTCGCGCGTGAAACCGGTGTCGATGGCGGCCTCGGTCATCGGGTTCTGCTGCACGCGGTAGACGCGCTTTTCGGGGTGCATCGTCGTCACCGGCTCGCCGTTGCGCGTGACCTCGACCGTGCCGCGGGCGGCGATGTAGTTCGGCCCAGGCACGTCCTGCACGCCGCGGAAGGTGAAGACATAACCGGCCAGCTCGGTCGTCTCACCGAGGTCCATCTTCAGGTCGCGCTCGATGCCGTAGGTGTTGACCATGCTGACGCCGAAGGCGAAGGCCGCGATGCCCAGGTGCGCCAGCATCATGCCGGCCACCGAACGCGGCACCTGGCGCACCCGCGCCCACCACGAGGCCGGTGCATTGCCGGCCGGGCGCAGGCGCTCCACCAGATCGGTTGCGACAGCGAAGGCGACCCAGAAAGCCATCAGGAAACCGAGTGTGGCCAGCGGCGTGATGCGCCCGGCGATCCAGCCCGTGGCCAGTGCCGCGACCACGCTCAGCACCGCGGCCCAGCGCAGCCGCCGCGCCAGCGACGGTACCTCGGCCTGGCGCCAGCGCGCGAGCGGCCCGACGCCCATCAGGAAGATCACCGGCACCATGATCGGCACGAAGACCGCATCGAAGTACGGCGGGCCGACCGAGATCTTGCCGCCGCCGAGCGCATCGAGCAGCAGCGGATACAGGGTGCCCAGCAGCACCGTGGCCGTCGCCACGACCAGCATCACGTTGTTGCCGAGCAGCATCGATTCCCTGGACACCAGCTCGAAACGCGCGCCCAGGCCCACCTTCGGCGCACGCCAGGCGTACAGCGCCAGCGAGCCGCCGATGGCGACCACCAGCAGGGCCAGGATGAACAGGCCGCGGCGCGGGTCGGTGGCGAAGGCATGCACCGACGACAGCACGCCCGAGCGCACCAGGAAGGTACCGAGCAGCGACAACGAGAACGCCATGATCGCCAGCAGCACGGTCCACGACTTGAACGCACCGCGCTTTTCCGTGACGGCCAGCGAGTGGATCAGCGCGGTGCCGACGAGCCAGGGCATGAACGACGCGTTCTCGACCGGATCCCAGAACCACCAACCGCCCCAACCGAGCTCGTAGTAGGCCCACCAGCTGCCGAGCGCGATGCCGACGGTCAGGAAGCACCAGGCCGCCAGCGTCCACGGCCGCGTCCAGCGCGCCCAGGTGGCGTCGAGGTCGCCACCGATCAGCGCGGCGAGGGCGAACGCGAAGGCGACCGAGAAGCCGACATAGCCCATGTAGAGCATGGGCGGGTGGATCACCATGCCGGGGTCCTGCAGCAACGGGTTCAGGTCGCGGCCGTCGGGTGCCGCGGGCAACAGGCGCTCGAAGGGGTTCGACGTGATCAGCGTGAAGAGCAGGAATCCGACCGCCACCAGGCCCATGATCGCCAGGATGCGAGCGATCACGGGCAGCGGCAGGTGGGCACTGAACATCGCCACAGCCACCGTCCAGCCGCTCAGCATCAGCATCCACAACAGCAGCGAGCCCTCGTGTCCGCCCCAGACCGCCGTGAGCTGGTACATCAACGGCAGCGCCGAGTTGGAATTCGACGCGACGTAGAGCACCGAGAAGTCGTTCTGCACGAAGGCCACGGACAGGCAGACGTAGGCCAACAGCACCAGCAGACACTGCACGAGGGCGGCAGGACGTGCCAGCGCCATCCAGTCGGCGCGGCCGCGCGCAGCACCGACAATCGGCAAGGTGCCCTGCAGCAGCGACACCGCCAGCGCCAGCAACAGCGCGATCTGGCCGAGTTCGGGGATCACTTCGGCGCTCCGGGTGCGGCGACGCTGGTGGCCATCTTGGCGTTCGCCTCGGCCGCGCGCTGCAAGGCCTCGGCCGCCTCGGGCGGCATGTAGTTCTCGTCGTGCTTGGCCAGCACCTCGCGCGCGACGAAGGTGCCGTCCGCGCCGATCTGTCCCTGCGCGACGACACCCTTGCCTTCCTTGAACAGGTCGGGGAGGATGCCGACGTACTTGACGTTCATGGTCTGCGCCGTGTCGGTGACGGCGAACTGCACTTCGGTGCCGTTGCGCTTGACGCTGCCTTCCTTCACCAGGCCACCGACGCGAAAAGCGCGCCCGGCGGGTGCTTCCTTGGCCACCACCTGGGAGGGGGAATAGAAGAACACCAGGTTGCTCTGGAAGGCATTGAGCACCAGGCCCGCCGCAACGGCGACCGAGGCGACGACACCGGCAATGACGGCCAATCGTTTGTGACGCGGTTTCATGGTTTCAGTCCTCGTGGGGGTTCAGCGCGGCGCGCAGTGCACGGCTTCGATGGGCGCGGGTGAGCAGGGGTTCCAGCAGCATCAGTGCGAGCGTCAACCCGTACGAACCCCAGACGTACAGGCCGTAGCCGCCCATCGCCGCAAATTCGCCGAAGCTGCCCCAGCTCATGCCCCGTCCCCCCGCCGCGCCAGGCGGCGCACCCACTCGGCACCGCGCTCGCGTTCGAGGGCCAGCGCCTGCGCCCGCGTGAACGAAGCAGCAAAGGCGTAGGCCCAGAACGCAAAGGTCATCAGCATCATGCCGAGCAGCATCGACTGCGCCATTTTCGGCGCTGCGGTGAGGCTGACCGTCGCGCCCTGGTGCAAGGTGTTCCACCAGCGCACCGAGAAGTAGATGATCGGTACGTTGACCGCGCCGACGATCGCCAGCAGCGCCGAAGCCTTGTCGCCGCGCACGACGTCGTCGATCGAGGCGGCCAGCGCGATGTAGCCGAGGTACAGGAAGAGCAGGATCAGCTCGGACGTCAGCCGGGCATCCCAGACCCACCAGGTGCCCCACGTCGGCTTGCCCCAGAACGCGCCGGTCCACAGCGCGAGCACGGTGAACATCGCGCCGGTCGGCGCCAGCGCGTGCGCCAGCATCGACGCCATCCGCGCGTTGAGGATCCAGCCGACCGCAGCCCAGAAGGCCATCGCCAGGTAGATGACCATCGACATCCACGCCGCTGGAACATGGATGAAGATGATGCGGTAGGACTCACCCTGGGTCGCATCGGTCGGAGCCATGAAAAAGCCGACGTACAAGCCGGCAACGGTCAACACGATCGCCAAGGCCCACAGCCACGGGTTCAACGCATCGGCCAGCCGGTAGAAGCGCGCCGGCGCAGCGAAGGTCGTCAAGCGGAGCGAATCAACAGTCATTGTTCGGCGGGCGCCGATGCAAAGGTGGGCAACGGCCGGCATGGGTGGATCAGGCAACTCGTCGGTGTGCCAACCCCTTGATTGTCTCCGAGCCCCGTCCCGCTGAATTTGACCGAGCGCAAGCTGGGGTCACTCCAGGGCAATGCGCAACGCGAAACCTGTCGCGAGCGGCGCGCCCAGGGCGGTCAGGATCAACAATGCACCGAGCAGGGACAAATGGCCCGCGGCGGAGACGCCAGCGTCGACCGCGCCCACCGCGCCCGCTCCGAAGATCAGCGCCGGGATCGTCAGCGGCAGGATCAGCAGGATCAGCAGCACCCCGGCGCTGCGCAGGCCAAGCGTCAGCGCGGCGCCCAGGCCGCCGAGCAGCGACAGCACGGGGGTGCCGAGCAGCAGTGCGACCACCAGCGTCACCAGCGGTGGGCCGCGCATGTCGAGCAAGAGGCCGATCAGCGGCGAGGCCAGCACCAACGGCACGCCGGTGACCGTCCAATGCGCAGCCGCCTTTGCCGCGGCGATCACGAAGCCCGGTTGGCCCGACAGCAACATCTGCTCGAGCGAACCGTCGCCATGATCGCCGCTGTACAGGCTGGCCACCGACAGCATCGAGGCCAGCAGCGCACTGACCCAGACGATCCCGGCGGCGATCTGCCGCAGCACCTGCGGCTCGGGACCGACACCCAGCGGAAACAGGCTGATGGCGACGATGAAAAAAGCCACCGGCAACAGCGCTTCGACACGTCGACGCAGCGCCAGGCGCAGGTCGCGAGCGTAGATGGCGCGAAACGCCAGGCTCATGCCGTCGCGCGCGGTGGCATGCGGGTGAGCTGTCCGAGGTCGAACTCGTCCATCGGCGGGGCCGCCGAGCCGGGCGGCTGGTGGCTGGTCAGCAGCACGCTGCCGCCGCGTGCCAGGTGCTCCACCAGCAGTCCATCGATGCTGGCGATGCCTTCATCGTCCAACGCGTCGTAGGGTTCGTCGAGGATCCAGATGGCGGCCTGGCGTTCGAGCGCCAGGCGGGCCAGTGCGCCGCGCCGGCGCTGGCCCTGTGAGAGGGTGCGCACGGGGGCTTCGCGACGCGAAGCGATCCCCAGCCGCTGCAAGGCTGCCTGAACCGCCTCGGCGTCACAGTCGCGACCCTGCAGCCGGGCCAGGAAACGCAACGATTCGGCCAGTGTCAAATCTTCCTTCAAGGCATTGCTGTGGCCGATGTAGACGCGGCGCGCGGCAAAATCGACTGCACGCCGCAAAGGCTGGCCGCCCCAGGTGATGGTGCCGGCGGCCGGCACCGACAGCCCTGCGGCCAGGCGCAGCAGGCTGGTCTTGCCGCTGCCGTTGCGCCCACGCAGCCACGTCGCCTGCCCGGGCGCAACCGTGAGGTCGAGCCCTGTGAACAGCATCCGGCTACCGCGCCGGCAGGCCAGGCCCGCCGCGGCCCAGGTCGGCAACGGCCGGCCGGGGGGCAAGGTGTCGGGCGAGGAGGTCGGCGGCATGGCGGGGCGGATTGTTCACTGAAAACGGCCGCGCTTGCCTCCAACGCGAACGCGACTTGCGCGCGGTCAATGCGGCGGGGTGCGCTGCGGGCCGGCACGGCCCCCGGGGGGCGCCGGTCCAACAGGGCAGCGGCGGTCGCCGCGAAGTCACGCCGCACTTGATGCTCGCCACGGATCGTCAGCGTTGCTGCATCAACTGCGCAGCCACGGCCGTTGCGATCACCGCGGGCTCCTTGCCGACGACCCCGGCCACGCCGATCGGCGAAGTTACCGCGTCGAGTTCGGCTTCGG
>JAABTC010000100.1 GCA_011390055.1 Burkholderiales bacterium
CTGCTCAGCGGCGGCGCCGAGCAGAGCCGCGACCTGCCGGTGCCCGGCCGCGAGCTCGACGGCGTGCATTTCGCGATGGAATTCCTGCCGCAGCAGAACAAGGTGGTGGCCGGCGACAAGCTCAAGGGCCAGCTGATGGCCACCGGCAAGCACGTCATCGTGATCGGCGGCGGGGACACCGGCAGCGATTGTGTCGGCACCAGCAACCGCCACGGCGCGGCCAGCGTCACCCAGTTCGAGCTGCTGCCGCAGCCGCCGGAACAGGAGAACAAGCCGCTGGTCTGGCCCTACTGGCCGATCAAGATGCGCACCAGCTCGAGCCACGAGGAAGGCTGCCAGCGGGAATTCGCCATCGCCACCAAGGAGTTGATCGGCCATGAAGGCAAGGTCACCGCATTGAAGACGGTCCGCGTCGAGTGGCAGGGCGGGAAGATGGTCGAGGTGGCGGGCAGCGAGCAGACCCTGAAGGCCGACCTGGTGCTGCTGGCGATGGGCTTCGTCAGCCCGCTGACCCCGGTGCTGGAAGCCTTCGGCGTCGAGCGCGACCCGCGCGGCAATGCACGCGCGCCGACCGACGGGGCGGCCAGCTACCGCACCAACGTCGACAAGGTGTTCGCCGCCGGCGACATGCGCCGCGGGCAGAGCCTGGTGGTCTGGGCCATCCGGGAGGGCCGCCAGGCCGCACGCGCGATCGACGAGTCGCTGATGGGAGCGAGCACGCTGCCGCGTTGATGAACAGCCCCAAGCTCGCTGCGGTCGCCTAGGGCAATCCCGCATACGCCCGGGCAGCCGTGCGAGAATGCGGCGCTCAAAAATCACCCGCGCCCTGGCCGACACGGCCCGCCACGCTGCTTGAACCACGATACCCTGATCGAGCTCGACCGCGTCACGTTCGGCTACGACCCGAGCCGGACCATCCTCGAGGACGTCAGCCTGCGCTTTGCGCGCGGCAAGGTCACGGCCATCCTCGGCGGCTCGGGCAGCGGCAAGACCACCCTGCTGCGCCTGATCGGCGGCATCGCCGCGGCCAGCAAAGGCCGCGTGTCGTTCGACGGCGAGGCGATCGATGCGCGCGACCGCGGTCAGTTGCTGCGCCTGCGCCGGCGCATGGGCATGCTGTTCCAGTTCGGCGCCCTCTTCACCGACCTGACGGTGTTCGACAACGTCGCCTTCCCGCTGCGCGAACACTCCGGCCTTTCGGAAGCGATGGTGCGTGACATCGTGCTGATGAAGCTGCACGCCGTGGGCTTGCGCGGCGCGGCCGACCTGCGCATCGCCGAGGTGTCGGGCGGCATGGCGCGGCGGGTGGCCCTGGCCCGCGCGATTGCCCTGGACCCCGATCTGATCATGTACGACGAGCCCTTCGCGGGCCTCGACCTGATCTCGATGGGGGTGGCCGCCAAGCTCATCCGCACCCTCAACGGCGCCACCGGCGCCACCTCGCTCGTCGTTTCGCACGACGTGCGGGAATGCATGGCCATCAGCGACCACGTCATCCTGCTGGCCAGCGGCGGGCGCATCGTGGCGCAGGGCACTCCGGCCGAACTGATGACCTCGTCCGACCCGGAAACCCGACAGTTCGTGCTCGGCGAACCCGACGGGCCGGTCAAGTTCCACTACCCCTCGCGAACGCTGGCCGAAGACTACGGCGTCACGGCGCCCGCGCTGGAGGAGACCGCGTCTTGATCGTCGATGCCGTCACGAACCTCGGAGCGGGCAGCCTGCGCGTGGTGCGCACGTTTGGCCGCGCCGCGCTGTTCTTTGTCGACCTGGTGGCTCATGTGCCGGACGCGCTGCGCCGCTTCAGCCTGGTGGTGCGGCAGATCCACGCCATCGGCAACCGCTCGCTGCTGATCATCCTGGCCTCGGGGCTGGCGGTCGGCTTCGTGCTGGCACTGCAGATGTATTACGCGCTCGTGACCTATGGCGCCACCGAGTCGCTCGGCCTGATCGTCAACCTGTCGCTGGTGCGCGAGCTCGGGCCCGTCGTCACGGCGCTGCTGTTCGCCGGCCGCGCGGGCACGTCGCTCACCGCCGAGATCGGCCTGATGAAAGCCGGCGAGCAGCTCTCGGCGATGGAGATGATGGCGGTCGACCCGCGCAGCCGCGTGCTGGCGCCGCGGTTCGTGGGCGGCGTCATCTCGATGCCCCTGCTGGCCGTGCTGTTCTCGGCCATCGGTATCCTCGGGGCCTGGGTCGTCGGCGTGTTGCTGATCGGTCTGGACTCGGGCAACTTCTGGTCGTTGATGCAGACTCGCGTCGATGTGTGGCGCGACGTGGGCAATGGCGTCTTCAAGAGTTTCGCGTTCGGCATCGTCTGCACCGCCGTGGCGCTGTACCAGGGCTACGAGACCCAGGCCACGCCCGAAGGCGTGGCGTATGCGACCACCCGCACGGTGGTGGTCTCGTCGCTGACGGTGCTGGCCCTCGACTTCATGTTGACCGCGCTGATGTTCTCGCGCCCCTGATTGTCGGAGATCCCCATGAGTCGTAGAAACCTCGAAATGATGGTCGGCGCGTTCGTGCTGCTGGGCATTGCCGCGCTGCTGTTCCTGGCCCTCAAGGCCGCCAACCTGGCGAGCTTCGGCGAGCACAACCAGGGCTACACCGTCACCGCCAAGTTCGACAACATCGGCGGGCTGAAGGCGCGTGCGCCGGTGCGCAGCGCGGGCGTCACGGTGGGGCGGGTGCGCAGCATCACGCTCGACCTGAAGACCTACCAAGGCCTGGTCACGATGCAGATCGACGACGGCGTTCGTTTCCCCAAGGATTCGTCCGCCAAGATCCTCACCGCGGGGCTGCTGGGCGACCAGTACATCGGCCTCGAGGCCGGCGCCGACGACAAGGAACTGGCCCCGGGCGACGTCATCACGCAGACCCAATCGGCGGTGGTGCTCGAAAATTTGATCGGTCAGATGATCTTCAACAAGGCGGCCGACGCGGGCACGAGCGGTGCCGCTGCTGCGGCCCCGACGCCCCTGGCCGCAGCCAGCGGAGTGGTCGCTAAATGAAACGTGTGTTGAGGGTAGCGGCCGTGGTGCTGGCGGCCACGGCGGGCCCGACGCTGGCCCAGTCGGCCAAGGATCCGGTCGAAGGTTGGAACCGCGCGGTCTTCGGCTTCAACGAAGGCCTGGACAAGGCGGTGCTGAAGCCGGTGGCCGAGGGTTACCGCGCGGTGGTGCCCGAGCTGGTGCGCAACGGCGTCACCAATGTCTTCGCCAACATCGGCGACGGCTGGTCGGCGATCAACCAGTTGCTGCAGGGCAAGCCGGTGGCAGCGGCCGAGATGACCATGCGCGTGGCCACCAACACGCTGTTCGGCCTGGGCGGGCTGTTCGACGTGGCCAGCGACCTGGGCATCGAGCGCCGCACCGAAGACTTCGGCCAGACGCTGGGCCGCTGGGGCCTGCCCGCGGGGCCCTACCTGGTGCTGCCGGTGCTCGGCCCGTCGTCGGTGCGTGACACCGCCGCGCTGCCGATCGACCTGCAGTGGAGCGCCAGCGCGCTCACCAGCGACAGCGGCACCGCCGCGGGCCTGACCACGCTGCGCATCGTCGATGTCCGCACCAACCTGCTCAGCGCCGGCCGCCTGCTCGACGAGATCGCGCTGGACAAATATGTGTTCGTGCGTGACGGCTACCTGACGCGTCGCCAGAGTCAGGTCTACGACGGGGAACCTCCTGCGACGAAAGACGACCAAGACGAAGCGCCGGTGCCAAAGCCCGGTGCACCCGCCCCAGCCGCGACGCCGGCCAGCGTTCCCAAGTAAACCCTCAGGCACCGGGCGCGTTGTAGATCACTGTGCCCGAAATGCCCTCGATGGGCACCCATCGAAAAAGGACCTTCATGTCGTTGTTCAAGCAAGTTCTCGCTGCCGCCTCGTTGACCGTCGCCGTCGGCTTCGTTCAAGCCCAGGCGCCAGCCGCCGCCACCGGTGGCGCCGATGCCCTGATCAAGCAGGTGTCGACCGAGGTCATCGACACCGTCAAGAGCGACAAGGCGATCCAGTCGGGCGACGTCGGCAAGATCATCACGCTGGTCGACAGCAAGGTGATGCCGCACGTGAACTTCCAGCGCATGACGGCCTCGGCCGTCGGCCGCAACTGGCGCAGCGCCACGCCCGAGCAGCAGAAGCGCCTGCAGGACGAGTTCAAGACCCTGATCGTGCGCACCTACGCCGGCGCGCTGACGCAGGTGAAAGACCAGACCGTGCAGCTCAAGCCGTTCCGCGCTGCCGCCGAAGACAGCGAAGTTGTCGTGCGCACCGAAGTGCGCGGCAAGGGCGAGCCGATCCAGCTCGACTACCGCCTCGAGAAGTCGCCCGCTGGCTGGAAGATCTACGACGTCAACGTGCTCGGGGTCTGGCTGGTCGAACAGTACAAGTCGAGCTTTGCGCAGGAGATCGGCAGCGGTGGGGTCGACGGCCTGATCGCCAAACTGGCCGAGCGCAACAAGGCGGCCGCCAAGACCTGACGTCGATGCCCGCTCTGCCTGCGTCATTGACCATCGCGGTGCTCGGCGTGCCGGGCGCGGAAGAGGCCGCGGTGCAAGCCTTGCTGGCCGAGGCGACCGCCGACGCTGCGGCGGGCGAGCGCATCTTGGTCGACGCTTCCGCGTTGACCGATTTCGACAGCAGCGCCATCGCGCTGCTGCTCCAGGCCCAGCGTCAGGCCCAGGCCCTCGGCCGCAGCCTCACGGTGACTGCTCCGCCGCGCGCGATGGTCGAGCTGGCCACCTTGTACGGCGTGGCCGAATTGCTGGGCTTGTCGCTGGAAGAAGCGCCGCTCATTCCGGCTTGACGTAGCGCTTGGCGCGCAGGTTGCGCTTGATCTCGGCCAGCAGCGGCCGCAGTCCGGCGCCCAGGCGCAGCGCCACGCCGGTGGTCAGGATGTCGATGATCACCAGGTGCAGCAGGCGCGACACCATCGGGCTGTAGCGGTCGTAGTCTTCCGGATGGTCGGCGGCCAGCAGGATCTGCTGCGGCCCCGGTGCGGCGCGCGCCAGCGGCGAAGCGCTGGCGGTGATCAGGATCGTCGTCGCGCCCTTGCGCCGGGCCACGTCGGCGGCATCCAGCAGGTCACGGCTGCGTCCGGAATTGGAGATCACGACGGCGCAGTCGCCCGGTTGCAGCATCGTGGCGCTCATCAGCTGCACATGTCCGTCGCTGACGGCGTTCGAGGCCACCCCCAGGCGGAAGAACTTGTGCTGCGCATCCTGCGCCACGATGCCCGAGTTGCCGACGCCGTAGAACTCGATGCGGCGGCCGCTTCGGCATGCCGAGGCCAGCGCCTCGATCGCGCGCTCGAAGGCATGCCCGGCCGCGTCGTTGCGGTACTTCAGCAGCGCGCTGACCGCGTTGTCGATCACTTTCACGACGATGTCGTCGGGCTTGTCGTCCTCGTCGACCGCGCGGTGCACGAACGGCACGCCCTCGTTCACCGATCCGGCCAGCTTGCGCTTGAAATCGGCCAGGCCGTCGTAACCCACGCTGCGACAAAAGCGCACCACCGTCGGCTTGCTGACGTTCGAGCGTTCGGCCAGGGTCGTGATCGGCAGGCTGGCGAAGCTGCGCGCGTCGGCCAGCACCAGCTTGGCCACCCGCTGCTCGGCCGGCGGCAGCGCCGGCAGCGCCGCGTGGATGCGTTCGAGCATCGTCAAGGCTGGCAAGCCGCTGAAGTAAGCATCGACCGCCCGAGGTGTGATGCCGAGGATTCTGCACCGGTTCTCATCAGCTCGACACCGAGCACCTGGACCTGCAGGTGGAACAGGTTCGACCTCAAGCCGCCGATGTCAGGCTCCGGGCCCAGCAAGTCGGCCACCATCGGATGGTGGGTGCCGATGTCTTGGAGGTCCCCGCCGAACTCGATCATCAACGTCCATGCCGCGGGCTGAACCAGCACCTGATCCTTTTTCTCAACGGATTGGATGGCGCTGGCGTCGAGCTTCGTCGCGCACAAGTGGACGCCGACGACGCCGTCGACCAGAGCGACCGATTGCAGTCTCGCGACGAGACGGTCGCGGATGGCCGCCGGGTCATCGCCCGCGACGTCGAACTTGACGGCCCGCACCATGGCCCCGTCACCCGTCGACCGGCTGAACACCACCTCGGCCAGCGCCCTCGAAAGGTTGGTCAAGGCGCGAATGGATTCGACGGTCCACGGCGTCGGGGCGTTGAGCCGCTCCAAATACTCGCAGCTGGTCAGGACATCGGTGTCCAGCGTTTCATACAAGGTCAGCAGCTCGGCCGGCTGCTGCCGATCGCTGTACCTGCGGCCGCGCAGGAAGCCGCGGATGGCCGCACGCTCGGGCATGTGCTCGGTGTTGTGCCATTCGTAGAAGCCATCACGGCCTTCGTCTGTCAGGCCGTGCCAGATCGCCACCACCCCGAGGCCCAACAAGCTCATGTTGACTTGCTCCCGCTCACGCCAGGTGGGCGGCCTTCTTGGCCGCAGTCAGTTTCACCATCTCGGGCGACTTCTTGTAGTGCCCGTCCAGCGGATAGCAGCCGGACACCAGGCCGTTGCGCGGCGCCGTCGTGCAGTCGCTGAACGAGCGGCACAGGCGCTTGCGTTGCAACGGCCGGCCGGCCAGCACGTCGGCTGGCAGCTCCGGGTAGGCCAGCACCATGCGGCCCAGGCCGACGAAGTCGACCCAGCCTTCGCGCACCACGGCCTGTGCCACGTT
>JAABTC010000101.1 GCA_011390055.1 Burkholderiales bacterium
CTGACGATCGTCTCGGGCCTGGCCCTGGGAATCGACGGCGCGGCCCACGACGGCGCGCTGGAGGGCGCGGGCAGCACCGTCGCGGTGGTCGGCACCGGCCTGGACCGGATCTACCCGGCACGCCACCGGGCCCTGGCCCACCGCATCGCCCAGCACGGTCTGATGCTGTCGGAGTTCGAGCTCGGCACGCCGCCGCTGGCGGAGAACTTCCCTCAGCGCAACCGCATCATCGCGGGCCTGGCGCGTGGCACGCTGGTGGTCGAGGCGGCGCTGGCCTCGGGCTCGCTGATCACCGCACGCCAGGCACTCGAAGCCGGCCGCGAGGTGTTCGCGATCCCTGGTTCGATCCATGCTCCGCAGTCGCGCGGCTGCCATGCCTTGATCAAGCAGGGTGCCAAGCTGGTCGACTCGGCCGACGACATCCTCGGAGAGCTCGACTGGTCACGCGCGGCGCCGTCCCCGGCACCCGCGGCCGACGCGACGCAGGAGCAGCCGCCAGCGGACGCACTGCTCGACGCCCTCGGCCATGACCCGGTGACGCTCGATGCTCTGCTGGCCCGCACCGGCGACAGCGCTGCGCAGCTCGGCGCCCGGCTGCTCGAACTCGAACTCGACGGCCGCGTGGCCCGGCTGCCGGGCGGGCTGTACCAACGCCGCGGCAACGGCTGAAGCCAACGCGCAAGACGCGCGACGAAAGCGCTGCGTTATAGTGTTTTCATGTTCGAAGTGCTGGTGTACCTGTACGAAAACTACTGGCGCCCGGATGCCTGCCCCGACCATGCGCAGCTCACGCGCAAACTCTCCGCCGTCGGCTTCGAAAGCGACGAAATCGAAGAGGCGCTGACCTGGCTCGACGGCTTGGCGAGCACGGCCGAGGCCTACAGCGGCCAGCAGAGCGCGCAGGCGATGCGCCTGTACACGCCGGCCGAGCAGGATCTGCTGGGCGAAGAGTCGATCGGCTTCGTCAGCTTCCTCGAGTCGGCCGGCGTGCTGCCACCGCCGATGCGCGAGATGGTGATCGATCGGGCCACCGCAATCGGGGCCACGCCGATCGAACTCGACGACCTCAAGGTCATCGTGCTGATGGTCTTCTGGAGCCTGGGCGAAGAGCCCGACGCCTTGATCCTGGACGAACTCTTCGTCGCCCCCGAAGAACGCGTGGTGCATTGAGCTCGCGGCTCAGTTCAGCAAGCGGGATGGGTCGTTGTCGATCTTGGCCAGCGCGGTGCGGGTGGCGCGCACCGTCAGCGCCTCGTCCTGGGCCGGCAGCAGCAGGCCAGCTTGCAGGTACGACGCCAGGCGGTGCTGCTCGAACAGCATGCAGCGACCCGAGGCGCTGACGAACAGCGACAGATGGCGTCGCATGCCCTGCCAGGCCAGCTGCACGCCTTCGTTGCGCTGGTTGTATTCGAGCATGTACCAGCTGCCGACCTGAAGCTCGCGCGCCCACGACAGCATCGCCGGCGTCGGCATCGAGCCGCCTTCGGAAACCACTTCGAGCGTGCCGCTGTCGTCGCCCGAGATGTCGAGCATCAAGGTCTGGTCGAGTTGCACATCGCTGGCATCGGGCAACAGCTCTTCCAGCGCTTCCAGGCGCTCACGCAGCTCGTCGAAGCGCTCGGGCGGTATCGCCGCGGCCTTGGCACTGAAGGCCGCTGCCAACGAATCGTTGAGCGCGCGCACATGTTCGTCGCGCTTGGCGGCCGGCACGCCGGCACCCTCCATGCCATCGCGCAACTGCTTGAGCAGCGGCGGCAGCCGGCGGATCACATCGGCCCGCTCTTCGCGCGACACCTTGGCACCCGCCGACCAGATCAGGTCGGTGGCGGCTTTGCGCATGGCCTTGGTGGCCTCGGCCTGCGGACCGTGACGCACCGCCGAAAGTGCCAGCACATCGGCCCAGACCTGGAACAGGAACTCGCGCACGCCCTCCTGCACCGGCACTTCGTTGAGCATCTTGCGCAGCTCGATGGTGTACTGGATCGCCAACGTTTCGCGCTGCTCGACCTGCTGGGCCAGCGACACGCCGCGCTTGGTAGCTTCGTTCTCGCTCTTGAAGTAGTTTTCCAGGAAGCGTTCGAATTCGGTCAGCACGGTCTGGAACACGCGTCGCCCGGTGTCGGGGTAGGCCTCGACGACCTGCACCACGCGCTTGATCTCGCCTTCCAGGGCATCGCCGACTGCGGTGGCCGAGGCGTCGAAGCCCATCACGCAGGCCCCCATGCGGTCGATCAAGCGGCGCGCCGGATGGTCGATGGTGGCGAAGAAATCGGGTTCGCCGACCGCCACGCGCAGCACCGGCATCTGCAGCCGTGCGAACCAGATGCGCACCGCCGAGGGGATCCGCTCCTCGGTCAGGATGCTCTGGAACAGCAGCGCCACGATCTCGATGGTGGCGCGCTCGACCGGCGTCTCGGCAGCGCGCTTCAAGGCCTGCTTGCGCAGGTTCAGCTCTTCCAGCAGTTGCGGCGAGACCGTGGCGCTGGCCGAGCCGACCTCGTTGCGCTCCATGCGCCGCTGAATGCCCTGCTGGGCTTGCCCGATCGCCGCGGCCAGCGCCGGCGACACCGTGCGTGCGTGGCCGGCGCGCGCGGTCTCGGCAAAGGCCGGCACCTGGCGTTCGATCATGCGGTTCAGCCGCGACAGCACCGCATTCGCCTGGTCGCTGCCGCCCGGCGGACCGCCTTCGGCCATCGCCGCCCCGGTGCGCGTCATCATGCGCGTCTCGTCGTGGACCAGGCCCGCGTACGCTGTGGTGGCGCCACCGCGGGTGCGCCGGATCAAGGGCCGCAGGTCGATGTCGGGCAGCACGCGCTGCGCGACCAGCCAGCTGTTGGCCTCGTGGTAGGCCTCCTGCACCAGCAAGCCGAATTCCTCGTGCAGCACCGGTTGCAGATCGCGCAGTGCACCGTCTTCGAACCCGGCCTCGACCCAGGCCCGCGTGACGCAGCGCGCCAGCACATGGGTGCGCAGCAGGTCTTGCGGCTCGAGCTCTTCGCGGCGTTCGAGCAGCGCCACACGGGTGCGCAGGTCGTTGAACTCCCAGCTCGCGCGGTCCATGATGGCCAGCGCCAGGCGCGAGGTGACGATCTCGCGCTCGATGGTCTCGTCGTCGACCAACGACAGCTTCTTCGTGGGCCCGCTCAAGTCGACGCTGCGCGACATCGGCACCCCTGCCTTCAGCGCGTCGTTCACCGCGACGACCATGCCCGCCTGCCATGCCGGGCCGAGCAGCTTGAGCGCCATCACCGTCTCGCGCAGGCGGCCGGTGAACCCGCTGTCGGCCAGTGCGGCAGCGCTGCTGCTGCGTTCGGGCGCCGCGGCCCAGGCCGCCGTGGCCGCGACGAGCGCCGGCAATCCCTTGATCAGTTCGTCCGTGTAGAGGCGGCGCGCCTGGAAGGCCAGGCTGGCTTGGTCGCCGACGGTCGACATGGATGGCTGGGGCTTTCGCGCTGAGGGAGGTGGGTCTGCGGGCTCGCAGGACTCTACACCAGCCCTCGACCGCTCAGACCATCGCGCCGGCGTTGGGATCGTTCGGGTCGCCTTCCTTTGCGGAGACTTTCACGAGGTCTTCGCGTTTGACGCCGAGCCACATCACGATGGCCGCGGCGACGAAGACCGACGAGTAGACGCCGAACAGGATGCCGATGGTCAGTGCCAGTGCAAAATAGTGCAACGTCGGGCCGCCAAAGATCAACATCGAGACCACCATCATCAGCGTGCTGCCGTGGGTGATGATGGTGCGGCTGATGGTGCTGGTGATGGCGTGGTCGATGACCTCGCGCGTGTTCAGCTTGCGGTATTTGCGAAACGCCTCGCGCACCCGGTCGAAGATGACCACCGACTCGTTGACCGAGTAACCGAGCACCGCCAGCACCGCCGCCAGCACCGCCAGCGAGAACTCCCACTGGAAGAAGGCGAAGAAGCCCAGGATGATGACCACGTCGTGCAGGTTGGCGACGATGCCGGCGACCGAGAACTTCCACTCGAAGCGGAACGCCAAGTACAGCATGATGCCGGCCACCGTGGCGACCAGCGCCTTGATGCCGTCCCATTTGAGCTCCTCCCCCACCGAAGGCCCGACGAACTCGGTGCGCGAGAGCTTGATCGGCTCGGTCCCGCCGACGCTGCTGCAGGCGCTGCGGCTGACCTGCTCGCCCTGCGGCGTCGTGTACTCGCGGTTCGACACGCTGGCCGACTCGGCCCTGCAAAGCGCTTCGAAGACGCGACCCGCGACTTCGTTCTGCTTGATGTCCGCGCGCAGCGGCAACCGGATCAACACGTCGCGCGACGTGCCGAAGTTCTGCACCTGCACCTCGCCGAACCCCAGGCCGTCGACGACCTGGCGCGTCTTGCCGAGGTCCGCGGCGCTGGCGTACTCGACCTCCATCACGGTCCCGCCGGTGAATTCGATCGACAGGTGCAGGCCGCGCGTGGCGATGAAGAACACCGCCGCAGCGAAGGTCAGGAACGAGATCACATTCAGCACCAGGGCATGGCGCATGAACGGGATGTCGCGGCGGATGCGAAAAAACTCCATCTGAAATCCTTGTCAGGTCGCTCAGGTTTCGGCGGCCGGCTTGGCTGCACCGTCGGGGCGCCACACCTGGCCGATCGAGACCGACTTCAACTTCTTCTTGCCGCCGTACCAGAGGTTGACCAGGCCGCGCGAGAACACCACCGACGAGAACATCGAGGTCACGATGCCCAGGCAGTGCACCACCGCAAAGCCCCGCACCGGGCCCGAACCGAAGGCCAGCAAGGCCAATCCGGCGATCAGGGTCGTGATGTTGGAGTCGAGGATCGTGCCCCAGGCGCGTTCGTACCCGGTCGCGATCGCCGTCTGCGGACTGACCCCGTTGCGCAATTCTTCGCGCACACGCTCGTTGATCAGCACATTGGAGTCGATCGCCATGCCCAGCGCGAGCGCGATGGCGGCGATGCCCGGCAGCGTCAGCGTGGCCTGCAGCATCGACAGCACCGCGATCAGCAGCAGCAGGTTGAAGGCCAGCGCGATGGTCGAGAACACGCCGAACAGCAGGTAGTAAGCGCACATGAAGACCGCGATCGCCGTGAAGCCGTAGATCACGCTCTTGAAGCCGAGCTGGATGTTCTCGGCCCCCAGGCTCGGGCCGATGGTGCGCTCCTCGATGATCTCCATCGGCGCGGCCAACGAGCCGGCGCGCAGCAGCAGGGCCGTGTCCGCGGCCTCGACGGTGTTCATCTGGCCCGAGATCTGCACCCGGCCGCCGCCGATCTCGCTGCGGATCACAGGGGCCGTGACAACCTCGCCCTTGCCCTTCTCGAACAGCAGGATCGCCATGCGCTTGCCGACGTTCTCGCGCGTCACGTCGCGGAAGATGCGCGCGCCCTTGGCATCGAGCGTCAGGTGCACCGCCGGCTCGTTGGCGTTCTGGCCGTCGAAGCCCGGCTGCGCATCGGTCAGGTTCTCGCCGGTCAGAATCACCTGACGCTTGACGATCAGCGGCGCACCTCCACGCTCGACGTAGCGCTCGGTGCCGAAGGGCACCGGGGCCGAACCGACGGCTGCGGCGGCCGCTTCGGCGCTGTCGTCCACGATCCGCACTTCCAGCGTCGCGGTGCGGCCGATGATGTCCTTGGCCTTGGCCGTGTCCTGCACGCCGGGCAGCTGCACCACCACCCGGTCGGCGCCCTGCTGCTGGATCACGGGCTCGGCCACGCCGAGCTCGTTGACGCGGTTGTGCAGCGTGGTGATGTTCTGCTTGAGCGCCTGGTCCTGCACCGCGCGGGCCGCCTGCGGCTTGAGCACGCCGCTGAGCTTGACGCCCTCGCCGTCGGGCACCGGCGTCCAGACCAGGTCGGGCAGCTGGTCGTTCAGCAGTGCCTGCGCCGCGTTGGCGCCGGCCTGGTCACGAAAGCGTACCTCGACCGTGTTGCCGTCACGCGAGATGCCGGCATGGCGGATGTTCTTGTCGCGCAGCATCGTGCGCAGGTCACCGGTCAGCGATTCGGCCTTTTTCGTCAACGCCGCCTTCATGTCGACCTGCATCAGGAAATGCACCCCGCCGCGCAGGTCCAGCCCCAGGTACATCGGCAGGGCCCGCAACTTGGCCATCCACTGCGGCGAGCGCGACACCAGGTTCAGTGCGACGATGTAGGACGGGTTGGTGGCGTCGGGATTGAGCGCCTTGGCGATCGCGTCCTTGGCCAGGATCTGGGTGTCGGTGTCGGCAAAGCGCGCGCGCACCGAGCTGCCTTCCAGCGTCACGAAGTCGGCGTTGACGCCGGCGGCCTGCAAGGCCTGCTGCACCCGGCCCACCAGCGCCGGCTCGACCTTCACGGTGGCCTTGCCCGACGACACCTGCACCGCAGGCGCCTCGCCGAAGAAATTGGGCGCCGTGTAGAGCGCACCGATCAACAACGCGACGGCAAGCAGCGCGTACTTCCACCAGGGGTAGCGGTTCATGGGGCGACAACTTTCGCGACGCCGGGCCCAGCCCGAGGCGCCGCCGCGGGTTACTTGATCGTGCCCTTGGGCAGCACTTGGGTGATCGCCGTGCGCTGCACCTGGACCTCGACGTTGCCGGCCACCTCGAGCCCGATGAAGCTCTCGCCGAGCTTGTTGACCTTGCCGAGCAAGCCACCGGCCGTGACGACCTCGTCGCCCTTGGCGATGGCTTCGATCATCGCCTT
>JAABTC010000102.1 GCA_011390055.1 Burkholderiales bacterium
CGCTGTCCTTGTGGCTGCCGCGAACGCTGGGGCTGTAAGGTGAGCACGCCGGTCGTCCGAACACTGCGTGCGATTCCCGTCGCGGGCCGCGACGGCATGCTGCTGAACCTCAGCGGCGCGCACGGCCCCTACTTCACGCGCAACCTGCTCGTGCTGACCGACAGCGACGGTCGCACCGGCGTGGGCGAGGTGCCGGGCGGCGAAAGGATCCGCCAGACGCTCGAAGACGCCGCAGCCCTGGTGGTGGGCCAGTCCATCGGCAACGTGCAGGCCGTGCTGCGCTCGATGCACGAGCGCTTCGCCGACCGCGACGCCGGCGGCCGCGGGCAGCAGACCTTCGACCTGCGCACCACCATCCACGCCGTCACCGCCGTCGAAAGCGCCCTGCTCGACCTGCTCGGCCAGCACCTGGGCGTGCCCGTGGCAGCGCTGCTCGGCGAGGGACAGCAGCGCGACGCGGTCGAGATGCTGGGCTACCTGTTCTACGTCGGCGACCAGGCCCGCAGCGGCCTGGCCTACAGAGACGAGAGCAGCGAACCCGAAGCGTCCGACGCCTGGTCGCGCGTGCGCCACCAGGAAGCACTGTCGCCCGAGACCATCGTGCGCCAGGCCGAAGCCGCGCGCGAACGCTACGGCTTCAACGACTTCAAGTTGAAGGGCGGCGTGCTGCGCGGCGAGGAGGAGGTCGAGGCCATCGTCGCGCTGCACGAGCGCTTCCCCGGCGCCCGCATCACGCTCGACCCGAACGGCGGCTGGCTGCTGAAAGACGCGATCCGCCTGATGCGCGACATGCGCGGCGTGGTGGCCTATGCCGAAGACCCGTGCGGCGCCGAAGCCGGCTTCTCCGGCCGCGAAGTGATGGCCGAGTTCCGTCGCGCCACCGGCCTGCCCACGGCCACCAACATGGTGGCCACCGACTGGCGCCAGCTGAGTCATGCGCTGTCGCTGCAGTCAGTCGACATCCCGCTGGCCGACCCGCATTTCTGGACCATGGCCGGCAGCGTGCGCGTGGCGCAGACCTGCCGTGACTGGGGCCTGACCTGGGGCTCGCATTCGAACAACCACTTCGACGTTTCGCTGGCGATGTTCACGCACGTCGGCGCCGCCGCGCCGGGCAAGGTGACCGCGATCGACACGCACTGGATCTGGCAGGACGGCCAGCGCCTGACGAAAGAGCCGCTGCAGATCGTCGGCGGCCATGTGCAGGTGCCCAAGCAGCCCGGCCTCGGTGTCGAGCTCGACATGGTCGAAGTCGAGAAGGCGCACCGGCTGTACCTGGAACACGGCCTGGGCGCGCGCGACGACGCCATCGCGATGCGCACCCTGGTGCCGGGCTGGCAATTCGATCCCAAGCGGCCCTGCCTGGTCCGCTGACGGCCGCTGAAAAGACTGGAGTCCCCGATGAGAGAAAACCGCCTGCGCACGCTGTGGCGCAACGACCAGGCTGCCGTCAACGGCTGGCTGGCGATCCCCAACAGCTTCTCGGCCGAGGTCATGGCACACCAGGGCTGGGACACGCTGACCATCGACCTGCAGCACGGCGTGATCGACTACGCCGCCCTGGTGCCGATGCTGCAAGCCATCAGCACCACGCCGACGGTCCCGATCGTGCGCGTGCCCTGGCTCGAACCCGGCATCCTGATGAAGAGCCTGGATGCCGGGGCCTACGGCGTCATCTGCCCGATGGTCAACACCCGCGAAGACGCGCAGAAACTCGTGGCCTGGACCAGCTACGCGCCGCGCGGCACGCGCAGCTTCGGCCCGATCCGCGCGTTGCTCTACGGCGGGGCGGATTACCCCGCGCATGCGAACGACACCATCGTCCGTTTCGCGATGATCGAGACCGCGCAGGCGCTCGACAATCTCGACGCGATCCTGTCGGTGGAGGGTCTGGACGCGATCTACATCGGCCCATCCGACCTGTCGCTGGCCTTGGGTTGCCGGCCGGTGTTCGACGACGTCGACCCGCCGGTGGCGCAGGCCATCGACCACATCCTGGCGCGCGCGAAAGCGCACGGCATCCAGGCCGGTGTGCACAACGGCATTGCCGAAGGCGCACTCGCACGCATCGCCAAGGGCTTCCGTTTCGTCACCATCGGCTCCGACGCGCGCCTGATGGCGGCCGGCTCCCAGCAGGTGCTGGCGAAAATGCGCACCGCACCCGGCCCGGCGGCCGGGGCAGGTTATTGATTCACCACAAGGACTGACCATGAAACTCGGATTCATCGGCCTCGGCATCATGGGCACGCCGATGGCGGGCCACCTGCGTGCGGCCGGCCACGATCTCTACGTCACGACCCGCAGCAAGCTGCCGCAGGCCTTGCTCGATGCCGGCGCTGTGGCCTGCAAGAACGCCGCCGAGGTGGCGCGCCAGGCCGACATCGTCTTCACGATGGTGCCCGACACCCCCGACGTCGAAGCGGTGCTGTTCGGCAAGGACGGCGTCGCCGAAGGCCTGACTTCGGGTAAGACCGTCGTCGACATGAGCAGCATTTCGCCCATCGAGACCAAGGCTTTCGCCAAGCGCATCAACGGGATGGGTTGCGACTACCTCGATGCGCCGGTGTCGGGCGGCGAGGTGGGCGCCAAGGCCGCATCGCTGACCATCATGGTCGGCGGCCCCGAGGCCACGTTCGCCAAGGTCAAGCCGCTGTTCGAGCTGATGGGCAAGAACATCACGCTGGTGGGCGGCAACGGCGACGGCCAGACCACCAAGGTGGCCAACCAGATCATCGTGGCGCTGAACATCGCGGCCGTCGGTGAGGCGCTGGTGTTTGCCAGCAAGGCCGGCGCCGACCCGGCCAAGGTGCGTCAGGCGCTGATGGGCGGTTTCGCGGCCAGCCGCATCCTCGAGGTGCACGGCGAACGCATGATCAAGCGCACCTTCAACCCGGGCTTTCGGATCGGCCTGCACCAGAAGGACCTGAGCCTGGCGCTGGCCGGCGCGCGCGCGCTGGGCGTGTCGCTGCCGCAGACGGCCGGCGCGGCCCAGCTGATGCAGGCGTGCGCGGCCAACGGCATGGCCGAGCTCGACCACTCGGCGCTCGTGCGAGCGCTCGAGCTGATGGCCAAGCACGACGTCGCATGACCGCATGGACCGCCCTCGCCATGCCGACGATGCGGGCCGTGCGGCACTGAAGCCGCACACCATCCGCATGCACGATCGCGACAACGTCGCGATCGTCGCCAACGACGGCGGCCTGCCGCCCGGCACCGTGCTACCTGGCGGGCTGTCGCTGCGCGACCGCGTGCCGCAGGGCCACAAGGTCGCGCTGGTCGACATCGCCGCCGGCACGCCGGTGCTGCGCTACGGCATCCCGATCGGCCGTGCGATCCAGGCAATCGCCGCCGGCAGCTGGGTGCACGAGCGATTGCTGCAAATGCCGGCCGCGCGCGGCCTCGAGGGTCTGCCGATCGCGACGGGGCAAGCCGCACCGCAGCCACGCCTGGATGGCCACACGTTCGAGGGCTACCGCAACGCCGACGGCTCGGTCGGCACACGCAACATCCTGGCCATCTCGACGACCGTGCAGTGCGTGGCTGGCGTGCTCGACTTCGCGTTGCAGCGCATCCGGGCCGAGCTGCTGCCGAAGTTTCCGAACGTCGACGACGTGGTCGGGCTGGAACATGGCTACGGCTGCGGCGTGGCCATCGACGCACCGGGCGCCGAGATTCCGATCCGCACGCTGCGCAACATCAGCCTGAACCCGAACTTTGGCGGCGAGGTGATGGTGGTAAGCCTGGGCTGCGAAAAGCTGCAGCCCGAACGCCTGATGCCGCCCGGCTCGTTCGCGATCACGCCGGCCGAGCCTGCGCAGGCGCTGAACGTGGTGCGGCTGCAGGACGACGCGCACGTCGGCTTCATGTCGATGGTGGATTCGATCCTGCGCCAGGCCGAGCACCACCTCGAGCGCCTCGACGCGCGCCGCCGCGAGACGGTGCCGGCCAGCGAGCTGGTGGTCGGCGTGCAGTGCGGTGGCAGCGATGCGTTCTCGGGTGTCACGGCGAACCCGGCGGTGGGTTTCTGCACCGACCTGCTGGTGCGTGCCGGCGCCAGCGTGATGTTCTCCGAGACCACCGAAGTTCGCGACGGCATCGACCAGCTCACCTCGCGCGCCGCCACCCCCGAAGTGGCGCAGCGCCTGATCGACGAGATGGCCTGGTACGACGCCTACCTGCAGCGCGGCAAGGTCGACCGCAGCGCCAACACCACGCCCGGCAACAAGCAGGGCGGGTTGTCGAACATCGTCGAGAAGGCCATGGGCTCGATCGTCAAGTCGGGTTCGGCGCCGATTTCGAACGTGCTGTCACCGGGAGAGAAGCTGGGAGCCAAGGGCCTGACGTATGCAGCCACGCCAGCGAGCGACTTCATCTGCGGCACCCTGCAGCTGGCCGCCGGCATGAACCTGCACGTCTTCACCACCGGACGCGGCACGCCGTACGGCCTGGCCGCGGTGCCGGTGATCAAGGTGGCCACGCGCAGCGACTTGGCGCGGCGCTGGCACGACCTGATGGATGTCAACGCCGGCACGATCGCCGACGGCAGCGCGACGGTCGAAGACGTCGGCTGGGAGCTGTTCCGTCTGATGCTCGACGTGGCGAGCGGCCGCAAGAAGACCTGGGCCGAGCACTGGAAGCTGCACAACGCGCTGGTACTCTTCAATCCTGCGCCGGTGACTTGAATCGTTCCGCCGGCCCGGTTGAACGCCGGCACGGCCGGTCACCCAGCGTCTGTCCAGCAAAGGAAAAGCACATGACCCGCACGTTCCGTCGGTTGGGCTTGATCGCCGCCACCATCGCACTGGGCTTGCCCGTGCTCGCCGTCGCCGCCGATCCCGTCGCGGTGCTCTTCGTGGGCAACAGCTACACCTTCGGCCGCGTCGATCCGGTGATGAGCTACAACGCCTCCAACGTCAACGACCTGACGCGCCCCAGGCCCGATCTGAGCGGCCCCAATTTCACCGACACGGCGGGAACCCGCCCGTGGGAACCCCACCCCTGGGGCGGCGTGCCCGGCATCTTCAAGCAGCTGGCCGATCAAGCCGGGCTCGCGTACGACGTGTCCCTCTCGACCCGCAATGCAGCCAGCCTGCGCGGCCACTACCTGAACACCGCCAACCCGAACTGGGATCTGCGCGGCAACATCGCCTCCCGCAAATGGGACGTCGTGGTGCTGCAGGAACAGAGCGACGCGGCGCTGCCCGCAGGGCGCGGCGCCAATGCGAATTTTCCGCAATTCAGCGCCTACGCCGACAAGATTCAGAAGTACATCCACGTGGGCGCCGCCGAGAGCTACACCGAGAGAAGCATGTACCAGACGATCTACGGCGGCAATGCCAACTGCCTGATCGCACTGCGCACCGCGACCTGCAGCAACACCACCCTGCGCAACGTCCCGGCCAACCTGAATGCGAACCCGCACGCCAAGGTTTTTCTCACCCAGACCTGGGCCCGGCCGGACATGGTCTTTGCGCACCTGTCGACCATCGCCGATGCCAACTACCCGGCGGTGCCCGACGGGCGCCCGATCGTCGACACCACGAAGCCCGGCTTCCCGAACGGCTTTGCGGACACGCTGTACTACGCCGCCGAAGGCCTGGCCGGCATGACGGCGGACCTGCGCACCGCGTTCTACGGCAAGGCCACCGCCAACCCCGGTTTCGCCGGCGTGGCGCCGGTGGGCGATGCCTTCCAGCGCGCGCTCGACCAGGGCGTCGCGAAGTCCACCGGCTTCTACGATGCCAGCGGCGTCTACAGCACGTCCGATCGGCGGGATCCGATGAACCTGTGGTGGGACGACTACCTCCACGCCAGCAGGCACGGCTCCTACCTCAGTGCCCTGGTGCTCTTCGGCACCGTCACCGGCATCGACCCGTGGTCGTTCGGCGCCAACGAGAAGGCCGCCGCCGACCTGGGCATCTCGCGGCTCGACGCCATGAAGCTGCAGCGGGTCGCTTCCGAACAGTTGTCCGTCGCGGGCATCGCGCTCACGCGTGTGGCCTGCCTGCACGCGAACGCGCGGGCGGCGGGAGCGGACGCGTGCCGTTGATCCCAGCAGGCACTGCGATGCAGTCCGGCCGGCCTGCGCGGACAGACGCAAATCATTGAGAAGGCGCTCGCGCGGGCAGCGCCCGCTGCCGCGTCGCCAGCACCGACCCCAGCGCCAGCGCCGCGGCCGAAACGACGAAGCCGCGCGCCAGCCCACCGGGGCCGTCGGCGATCCAGCCGACGAGCGTCGGCCCGATGATCTGTCCCGCGGCGAAGACGGTCGTGAACGCGGCGATGCCCCCGGGCCAGGCGGCAGCCGGCAGGTTGTGTCGCACCAGGGCCGTGGTCGAGGCCACGACCGACAGGAACACGGCGCCGAACAGCGCTCCGGAGGCGAACACCACCAGCGGCTGCGCGCTCAACACCGGCAACAGCGTGGCCAGCGCGAGCAGGCCATTCAGCAGGGCCAGCGGCAGGCCGCCGCGCTGGCGCTGCAACAGCCCCGCCCACAGCCACGACGAGGCCATCACGCCGAGGCCCAGCAGCACGTAGAAAGCGACGATCTGCGTAGCGGGCAGCTGCTGCTCGCGCAGCAGCGTGATCACGAACGTCATGTAGCCGATGTAGCCGAAGCCGAACATCAGGTAGGCGG
>JAABTC010000103.1 GCA_011390055.1 Burkholderiales bacterium
GGCTGGTAGCCGCTCGAGCAACTCGCGGGCCTGCAGGTGCGCGGTTTCGGGCGACATGTCGGGCGCCACATCCAGGACCAGCAGCGACGCCGCGCACTCAGGGTAAACGTGCTGGGCGACCGTGCGCAATGCCGAAGCGAGCGGCGCATGAGCAATGACGAGTAGACCGGCCATGGTGGGAAGTTTCCGAGACGGCGTGATTATCGAACCACGGGCGATGTCGCCCGGCCGCGCCAGACAAACCATGCGAACGAGGCGCAGGAAGCGACCAGTAGCAGGCCGAACGTGCTGCGGTAGGCATCGACCCGTTCGAATCCGACAACAGCGAAGGCATCGAGCACCAGTCCCACGCCCCACTGGACCGAGAACACGCCCAGAAAAATCACCAGGTTGAACGCCGACAGGACACGGCCTGCGGCGGCCGCCGGAAACGACAGCGCGACCGAAGGTTGACTCAACGACACGCAACTGCACGACACACACCAGGCCGCCCACAGCAACGGGCCGGCCGCTGGCCCGGCCACCACGATCGATGCGAGCAGCAGCAACGCCAACGGCACCCCGAACGTCATCAAGCGCTCGGCCGAAACGCCCCGCCGGGCCAGGTGCGGCATCACACTGCCCCAGCCGAGAAATGCGACCAGCATGGCCAGGTTGATCTGGAACAGGCCCGCGGCCGCCTCGCTGCTGCTGGCGCCGACGACATCGGTCAGCCAAGGCCCGGCCCACAGCGCCTGGATGGCGATCAAGCTGCCGTAGACGACAAAAGCCAGAGGCATCAGGCGCACGAAGTGCGGATGACGAAAGATGTCGACATAGCGCAGGGCCGGGCCAGCATCGACTGGAGCGGCGACGGCCGTGCGTGCCGGTCTGGCGTCGGCCGGCACGCAGCACACGATGCCCAACACCGCACACACCAGCAATCCGGCCAACATGGCGAACAGGCCGCGCCACCCGAGCACCGGCACGATCGCCTGGACCGGCAAGGTGGAAGCCACCATGCCGAACGACCCGGTCATCAGCATCCACGAACTCGCCCGCAGCTGACCTGCAGGCGAAAAACGCAAACGGTAGGCCGTCAGCGGCGCCATCAGGCAGGCCGACACGCCGATACCCGTCAGCGCCCGGGCGGCCAGCAGCCCGCCGAAGCTTGCGGCCAGCGCGAACGATGCACAGGCGACGATCGCGACGCACAAAAATCCCAGCAGGACGCGTCGGGGTCCGTAGCGATCCAGCGCATGCCCCAACGGCAGCTGCGTCGAGGCAAAACCCAGGAAGTAGGCCCCCGCCAGCAAGCCCAGGTCGGCCGCCGACAAGCTGAACTCCGTGCGCAGAACCGGCGCGAGGGTGGCCGTCACGGCACGCAGCAGCGCCGACAGGAAGTACGCGAACGCGAACGCGGCGAAAAGCAGCACCGCGGCGCGCCTCGCCACCGACGTTCCGAGGCGGTCAGTTTGCAAAGTGCAGGCCGCCGAAGAAGGCTTCGCTGGCCTCCATCTCGACCGAAGGCCCGAGCATCGTGGCCTGGTAGACACGCGTACCCCGAGCGAACACGGCAATCTTTTCTTCGACCCGCCGACCGTCGCCCAACATGCCGGTGAAGCTTGCGATGCCGGCTTGTGCATTCGGCGTCGACCCAGGCACCTGGAAAGCCGCGCGCACCTGGGGTGGCGCACCGAGGTTGCGTGCCGCCACCGCGTGGAGTTCGGCCATCGCCGCGCCCACCAGGCCCGGCTGCGCCAGGTCCACAGAGGCAACGGCGAAGACCACGCCGTCGGCGGTGCAAGCGAGCATCGACATCTCGACCTCGGAACCCGCCAGAACCAGGCGACGTGCCTGGCTGGCGGGGCGGCATGGCAGCAGCGCCTTCAACGCGGTGTCGGGGATCCGGACTTCGCGCCAGTCCAGTCGAGGCGAACAAGCCGCAAGCTCGCCCATGAGCACCAGGATGAGGAGGGCGGAGCGGCTCGGCATGCGCGGATTATCCGAGCCCCTGTGACCTTGCCGAGCCGCGGGCACTAACCGTGGATAGCCCCCCGTCGGCTTGCACGACTTCGGGCTTTCCAAACCCTCAGTTGCTCCCGGCGCTCGAGCGCCGACAGCGTGTCGCGCCGCTGTTCGCGCCCGAGCTTCTTGAAGTTGGCCAGACGGTCGGCCTCGACGCCCTCGCGCACGGCGCACCCGGGTTCCGCGCCATGCGCGCAGTTGCGAAAACGGCAGGCCTGTGCCAGCGTGAGGACGTCATCGAAGCCGGCCCCCGCTGTATCGCTCGCAGGCCGCAAGGTGCGAACCCCGGGTGTATCGATGATGCAGGCACCGCAAGGCAGGCGGTGGAGCGATCGAACGGTCGTCGTGTGGCGCCCGCGGCCGTCGCCGATGCGCACCACGCCGGTGTCCTGCACCGCAGCGCCGAGCAAGGTGTTGGTCAAGGTCGACTTTCCGGCGCCGCTCGAACCGAGCACCACCAGCGTCTGGCCTTTCGCGAGCCAGGGCGTCAAGTGCGCGACCGAGTGCGGGTCGCGCGCGTCGACCGGCACGACCTCCAGACCGACGGGCAGTCGCAGTGCCAGCGTCTGCAGGCGACCGGCGAGCATGTGCCCGCACAAGTCGGCCTTGCTGAGCACGACCACCGGCGCGACGCCGCTGCCCAGAACCAGGGCCAGATAGCGTTCGAGCCGACGCGGGCTGAAATCAGCGTCCAGTCCCATCACCAGCAGCGCCGTGTCGACGTTGCTGGCAAACACCTGAGGCAGGCCGTGCGTGTCACGACGCGCCAGCAGGGTCTGCGGTGGGATGCGGGTGTGTGCCCACCAGTCACCGAAGCGGTCGGCCTCGGCCAGCAGCCAGTCGCCGACCGCCAGCGACTCGGCGTCATCGACCAGGCTGCGCTGCAAGCGGGGCAGCAGGCGCAACGTCAGTTCGGCAACGCCATCGCTGGCCCGCACGGTCTCGCGGTGCACTTCGGTCACGCGCAACGGCGCACCGGGGGTGGTCTGCCAAGCGGTCGCGATCGACTGCGCCATGGCGGCAGACAAGCCGATCGACCGCAGCCGATCGAAATCCAGTTCCTGCATGTTGATGTCCATCCGAGCATCGAAGCCGCTGGGCCAAGGCCGAGCGGCGGCAGCCTTGCAGCTTGCAAGACGACTCTGGGCAGGGATCGACGCGGCGGCTGGGAGCCGCCAAGGCAGGCAGGAGGCCTGGGTTCAGCGGCGCGCAGGCACGGTCGCGGCAGTCCCGAAAGCGAGGGCAAGGGCGATCATGTGGCGTTCCATGGGCGTCTCCTTTCGGCTGTTCGGTTGGAGAACGGCCGCGAGTGTGCTCGCGCGGATGCGGACGGTCAAGGGGTCGGTGCCAGGCCCGCTGCTTGCGCCTGCTCGTCCGCGTGGTAGCTCGAACGCACCATCGCACCCACGGCGGCATGCGAGAAGCCCAGGGCGGCGGCCTCGCGCTCGAACATCCTGAACGTGTCGGGATGCACGTAGCGTTGCACCGGCAGGTGGTGTCCGCTCGGTGCGAGGTACTGGCCCAGGGTGAGCATCTCGATGGCGTGCGCGCGCATGTCGCGCATCGTGGCCAAGATCTCGTCGTCGGTTTCGCCCAGCCCGACCATCAGGCCACTCTTGGTCGGTACGTCGGGGTGCAGCGCCTTGAACTTCTTCAGCAGGTTCAAGCTGAACGCGTAGTCGCTGCCCGGGCGCGCCTGCTTGTACAGGCGCGGCACGGTCTCGAGGTTGTGGTTCATCACGTCGGGCGGGGCGGCCTTCAGGATCTCGAGCGCACGGTCGTCGCGGCCGCGGAAGTCCGGGACCAGCACCTCGATCTGCGTGGCCGGCGAGAGGGCACGCGTCTGCCGGATGCATTCGACGAAATGCGCAGCGCCACCATCGCGAAGGTCGTCGCGGTCGACGCTGGTGATGACGACGTATTTCAGCTTGAGCGCAGCGATCGTCCTGGCCAGGTTGAACGGCTCCTCGACATCCAGCGGGTCCGGCCGGCCATGGCCGACATCGCAGAAGGGGCAGCGCCGCGTGCACTTGTCGCCCATGATCATGAACGTGGCCGTGCCCTTGCCGAAGCACTCGCCGATGTTCGGACAGCTCGCCTCTTCACACACCGTGTTGAGCCGGTTGGCGCGCAGGATCTGCTTGATCTCGTAGAAGCGCGTGCTGGGCGAGCCTGCCTTCACGCGGATCCAGGCCGGCTTTTTGAGCACCTCTGCCGGGACGATCTTGATGGGAATGCGCGCGGTCTTGGCCTGCGCCTTCTGCTTGGAGCTCGGATCGTAGGTCGGCGTGTCGTTGCTCATCGGATGAACTGGTTGGCCAGGCGCGCAGCCAGTTGCTCGGCGGCCTCGGCCCAGGTGAGGGTGACACCGAGTCTAGCCAGATCGACGGTCTGCAGGCCGGGGTAACCGCAAGGGTCGATGCGGTCGAAGGGTGTCAGGTCCATCGCCACGTTCAACGACAGCCCGTGGTAGGTCCGGTGGCGGCTGACCTTGATGCCCAGCGCGGCAACCTTCGCCAGACCCTGGAATGGGCGCTTCGGGTCGACCGGGCCTGTCCGGATGGCATGCGAAAACGGATCGTCCGCGCGCACGTAGACGCCCGGCGCGCCGGCAACCCGGTGGCCCGTGATGCCCTGCGCTTGCAGGAATCCGAGCACCGCGGACTCCAGGCGATAGACGTACTCCTTGACGTAGATGCCGTGGCGCTGGAGATCGACCAGGGGGTAGGCCAGGAGTTGACCCGGCCCGTGGTAGGTCACCTGACCGCCACGGTTGCTCGGCCGCACCGGAATGTCGCCAGCGTTGCGCACATGCTCGGCGCGCCCGGCCACGCCGAGCGTGAACACCGGCGCGTGTTCGGCCAGCCACAACTCGTCGGGCGTGTCGTCGTCGCGGGCCTCGGTGAAGGCCTGCATCGCTTGGGCCGTGGGGGCCCAATCGCAGCGGCCCAGTCGCTTGATCTTCATGCAGCGCCAGTCTCGCACGTTGAATGATCTGCAAGGAATTGATGCTTGCGCGCGACGCATGCAAACGGCTGGCGTATCGTCGGTCCATCTTCGACGGGGGGCCCATGCGCGCACAGTTTCTGGCAGCCATCTTGGCAGTCTTGACGGCCGTGGCGGCCAGCGCGGCCGGCCCCCGAATCGAGGACGCCGTCGCGGCCTACGAGCGTGGTGACCTGGCCGCGGCCCGCTCGGCCTTCAGTCGCCTTGGGCGCGAAGGCGTGGCGGCGGCGGATTACAACCTCGCGGTGATGCACCTGCGGGGGGAATTGCCGAACGCCAGCAGCCAAGAGGCGCTGCGACTGATGACGCGCGCCGCCGAGGCCGGTTTCGTGACGGGCCTGTATGGACTGGCGCAGCTGCACGAACTCGGCCAGGCCGGGCTGGCGGTCGATCTGGTCCAGGCCGCACGCTGGTACCTGCGTGCGGCCGAAGCGGGCAGCGTGGACGCCCAGGTCGCGATCGCCACTGCCCACTACCTGGGGCGGGGTGCCCCGAAGGATCTGGCCCGCGCCGCACGCTGGTTCCGCCTCGCCGCGCAAGGTGGCGACGTGGGTGCGATGTACCTCTACGCGTCGATGGTCGAGACGGGCGATGGGGTCGAGCGCGACCTGAACGAGGCGCGCTACTGGTACGCCGCCGCGGCGCGCAATGGCGACGACGCTGCGCCCAGCAAAGTCAGGGAGCTCGATGCCCGGCTGGCAGCGCCGTCCACCTGATCAAAGGACGTAGCGCACCTGGGGATGGGTCGACAACGTGCGGTAGAGCTCGTCGAGTTGCTCGCGGCTGGTCGCGCTTACGGTGATCGTCAGCCCCAGGTAGTTGCCGGCCTTGCTCGGCCGTGCAACCAGCGTCGAGGCGTCGAAGCCCGGATCGAACTGCCGGGCGATCGAGACGATCGCTTCGCTGAACCCCGCCACATTCAGCCCCATCACCTTGATCGGAAACGCACAGGGATACTCGATCAGACTCTGCTCGGGCGGCGACCCCTCGGCGCTCACAGCGATTGGTCGCGCTTGGCGCGCTGGTATGCCTCGTACAGCCGGGCGTAGACGGGGCCCGGCTTGCCGCGCAGCGCGCCATGGCCCACCGCTTCGCCGTCGATCTGGGTCACGGCCAGCACCTCCTTGGTGGCCGAACTTAACAGCACTTCGTCGGCGGCCAGCACGTCGGCCTCGGACAACGGGCGCAGGTTGTACGCGATCCCGGCGTCGTCGCACAGTTCACGCAGCAACTCGACGCGGATGCCCTCGAGGACATGCTCGCTTTTCGGCGGGCCGAGCAAAGCGCCCTCATGAACGATCCAGACATTGCAGGCCGCGGCCTCGGTCAGCCAGGGGCCACCGGCCGGCCCGTCGCGAAACATGATCGTCTCCACGGCCCCGTGGTCGGCCGACATCTGGCGCGCCAGCACGTTGCCGAGCAACGAGATGCTCTTGATGTCGCCGCGCTCCCACCGGAAATCACGTGCCGTGGTGCAAGCCACACCCTGGTGGCGCTGCTCGGGGCTCACCGGCTTCATCGGGTTGGCCATCATGAACACCGTCGGCTCGATGTCGGGTGGCATCACGTGGTCGCGCA
>JAABTC010000104.1 GCA_011390055.1 Burkholderiales bacterium
GGCGCGAGCGTGGCGTGGCCGGCCACCGCGACCACCGACCAGCCCGGCTCGCTGGCGATCGTCACGGCCGGCCGCTCGGGCTCGCCCCGCTCGTTCGCGAGCAGCGCGAGCGGATAAGCGATCACGCTGCGGTTGCCCTGCGTCAGCACCTGCGGTGCGAGCGGCTTGCCGTCCGGGCGCAGCGCACGCATGGCGCCGTCCAGTCCCATCAGAAGCTCGCGCCCAGCGACGATGTCGCCGCCGGCCGCGGGATCGTCGATCACGATCACGAGCGTCGCGAGCGCGCTCGCGAAGCGCGTCACCAGCGTCGTCGTGCCGGCCGCAAGGTCGGCGGCGTGCACCCAGCCGGCGTCGCGCCGCTCGGCATGCAGCGCGAGCGCGTCGGTGTCCGAGCGCAGCGTGCAGCCGGCCCCCACCGCGTGGCCATGGCCGGCGTACGGCAGCGATTGCCCGGCGTGCCAACCGTCGAGGCCGGCGGCCGCCACCGCGGCGAGCGCGCGCTCGCCGCCGAGGCCGATGGCCACCAGCGTCGCCGCGCCGCGCGGCAGCGTGAACGAGGCCTGGCCGGTCTCGCTCGCGCTCGGGTCGAGCCGCGCGTCGGCGATGAGGCCGCCACCGATGCCGAAGCAGACGAGCCGCGCCGACGCGCCGGTGATCACGAGCTGCGGGCGTTCGACCGCGGCATCGACATCGGCCTTCGCATTCGGCAGCCGCAGCACGACGCACTCGCCGGTGGCGAGCGGTGCGCCGCCGCTGAGGGCCCGCGTGAACGCCGCGAGCCGCTCCTGCGCCGGCGCGCCGGCGCGCGCCACCAGCGCCGCCGGCGCGCGCGCGATGGCACTCGCCGGCACCTCGGCGGCGGCGATGAGCGTGCGCGCGTCGCGGCTCACCACCGCGTCGGCGTCGGCGAGCACGAGCCGCGCCGCGATCGAGCGGCTGCGGCGCGCCATCACCGCTGCCAGCGTCGGCGGCTTCATGCGCCAGAGCTTCGCGCCGTCTCTCACCGTGGTGCGCTCAGCCTGCGGCGGCGTCGCCGAAAGGCCCACCTGCGCCGAGGCGAGCAGCGCCGCGGCGACCGGCGCGTCGATGAAGTGGTCGTAGGCCTTGCCCGGCGGCGCGGCGAGCACCGTCGGCACCGCGGTCGCGACCGCGCCTTCGAGGCCCTCGGTGAGCGCGCCCAGACGCGGCGGCGCGGCACGTTCGCCACGGTAGGCCGCGCGTGCCACGCCACCGCTGGAAGGTGCGAGCAGGTGGCTCGACAGGCGCCACGCGACATCGGCGGTCGGTGTCGCCGGCAACAGCCCGCCGATCGCCGTGGCGGCGTTGCGCAGCAGCGCGATGTCGGCCGGCGTGCGCGTGAACGGCAGCGGTTTGCGGCGGTTGATCTCGACCTGGTGGTACGCAATCTCGGGCCCACCGCCCGAAGGCGTGGCGGTGCAGTCGAGCACCAGCTCGTTCAAGGCTTCGATCATTTCGGCCTTGGGCACCTTCTGGGCATTGATGTCACCGGCCTCGCCCCACACGCCCTTCGGAAAGCGGCCGAACGGGCGCGGCAGCACCGCGAACGGCAACGGCGCAGGCTGCGGCGTGGGTGGCGTGGCGGGATTGGCGTCGTGGTCGGCTTCGCGCAGCCAGCGCAGCACGAGCACCGGGACGAGGTCCTCCACCTCCATCGACGGCACGTGCAGCCCGCTGCGCGGGAGGTGCGTGCTTGTCGCCGGGCCGGCGATTGGTGCGGTGCGCTGCACCTCGACCATCGGCACCGTGCTCGTCAGCGTCAGGCTGAACTCGACCACGACGATGTAGGGCTTCGCCGCCGAGCCGTCGGGCGTCGAGTCCTCGCCCTTGGCCGGCAGCGCGCCGCGGTTGGTCATCACCGCGTGGATCAGCGCGCCGCTGCCGTCGTCGGCCATCTCGAGGTACTTGCCGATGAACTCTTCGGGTGCGAGGCGCTTCTGCTTGACCTTGTCCGAGCCGCCGAACTCGACCGTCAACTCGATCGGCCCGATCTCGAACGTCGCGCTGCCGCGGAACTCGGGCCCGAGCACCTCGATGCGCGCGCCGATGGAGATCGAGAACGTGATCTCGCCGAACAGCCACGTGTCGATCGTGAGGCCAGCAGAGATGTGGACGTAGGCGTTGACCTTGTAGCGGAACGGATCGAAGTAGACGATGCCATGGGCGCCGAACTTCAGCTCGGCCCATGCCGGCCCGAAGTTGGCGGAGACCTGGAAGTCGCCGCCGGCCATCACCGCCTCGGACGTGAGCGCGAAGTAGCTGCCGGCCTTGATCACGATGGCGTCGCCGATCGACCAGCGCAGACCGAGCCGCGGCACCACCGGGTAGCCGGGGCGCTTGAAGTCCGGGTGGTAGCCACCCATCGTCGTGACGAACTCGCCCGCGTGCTCGCCCTTGAACCACAGCACGTAGGCGAAGCCGCCGGTGAGCTTGACGTCCTCGTACAGCAGCCAGGAGTTGTCGGTGAGCTGACCCTGCACCCACAGCACGCCTTCGCTGGAGGAGAAGCGCACCATCAGCGCCAGCTCGATGGAAACCAGAGCCGCCTGCGGCCGCGGCAGCGCCATGCGCGCCAGGCCCAGCAGCGAAATGTCGAGGCCGTCGCCGACCTGCACGCCGACCACGGCGATGCCGTCCACCAGCGCGAAGCTGTTGAACGACAGCCCGGCGGCGAACCAGAACGTGCCTTTGGACAGCGGGAAGTAGGCCCCGAGCGCGCGCAACTCGTCCATCGGGTTCGTGGTCGTGGCCGCGAGATCCAGCGCCTTGATCAGCGGGTACTGCCCGAACTGCGCCATGTCGTCGGGCAGGCGCAGCTTGCGGTTGATGCCGAACCCGCCGCCGATGCCGGTGAGGAAGAACGCCGGCGGGCCACCGATCGGCCCATTGACTGCGCCGATGGCGAAGAACGCAGTGAACTTGTGGCCCGCGTCGTCGACGCCTTCGCCGTAGCCGCCGTACACGGTGAGGCCATAGACGGCGAATCGGCCGAGCAGCATGCCCAGGTAGTCGATCTGCTCCATGCCGCTGGCGTTGGTGGTGCGCTGCTTCAGCAGGCCGCCCACGAGCGAGACGCCGGCCATGTCGGCCGACACCGCCAAGCCTGCGAGATCGATCTTCCAGTGCTTCGGGTCGAAGAAGTTGCCGTCGCCGAGGAAGTAGGTGATCTGCAGGTCGTCCACCGCGGCAGTGAGGCCGAACAGCGACATCGAGCCGTCCATCAGGAGCGAGATGCTCTGCAGCTGCCCAGCGACCATCGGTGCATCGAAGCCGATCTGCTCGAGGTACAGCGGGCCGAAGCCGCGCTGGATCGCGATCCACCACGGTCCCGGCGGGTCGCCCGCACGCAGGGTGAGCTCGAGCGGATCGCCGCGGTGTTTCTGGATCGCCAGCGCGGGCGAGAACGCCGGCTTCGGCGGCGTCGGCCCGGTGTCGCGCATCACGCCTTGTGCGATGCCGTTGCTGCCGCCGGCACCGTCGGCGGCCACCGCGAGGTTGGCGAACGCGAGCTGCACGCCGCCGGAGTGGAAGCCGGTCTCGTCGACACCGGCAAACACGTGCAGCGCGATCGAGTCGATCGAGATCCCCGCCTCCAGCAGCGGGCCGCTGTTCTTGCCGATGCGCAGGCCGACGCCGTCCACCGACAGGCTCGGCGCGAAGCGCAGCGGCGTCGTGCCGCTGACGAAACCGAGGAACACGCCGCCATCGCCGACGGCGTTGTCGCGGATCCAGCGGTCGTCGTTCTCGAGCCACAGCGCGATGTCGCCGCCGGTGGTGAGCGCGAAGCGGTTTGCCAGACCGAGCCGCACGCCGATGCGGTTGTCGCTCGGATGGCGCAGGAACGCGATCTGGAGCGTGCCGCCGACCGTGATCGTGATCGCCGCGTCGGCGATGTTCGCGAACAGGCGCTGCGCGCGCGTGAGAATCGTCGACGGATCGAGCAGCCCGGCGATCGCGCGGGCCTCGCTAGGTGCCGCTGGCGCCTCGGCGAGCAGCACGCCTGCGAGCAGGCCGCGCACGGTGGTGGCGCCGACGGATTCCGCGAGCAGATCGCGCACCGGCTGCTGCGCGAGCGCCACCGCGGCGGCGAGATCGATCACCGCCTCGACGAGGCGCAGCGCCACCGCTTCCGGCGTGCTCAGTTCGGTGGCCGCGGTGACCTGGCCGTTGGAAGCGACGAGCGCGAAGCCGCCGCCGTCGAGCAGCCAGCGCAGCGCGAAGCGGCGCGTGTCGTCCACCGCGAGGCCGAGCGCGACGCGGCGCCCGCCCGCCGGCGCGGTGCCGGCGGCGAAGCTGATGAAGGGCCTGAGCGTCACATCGCCGGCGGCGATCGCGGCCGGACCGAGCGTGGCCGAAAGTTCGCGCAGGCCGTCGGCAGCGATCGTCAAGCGCGCCGAGAGGTGCTCGATGCCCGGCACCGCAAGGTGGTCGACGCCGAGCGTGACGCTGCCGCCCGACGGGCTCCAGCCGAGCGAGACGCCGGAGAAGGCCAGCGTCAGCGTGCCCGCGTTCGCGCTCACGGTGAGCTGCGGTGGCACGAACGCGGCCACCAGCGGGCGGATCGTGGCGAGGCCCTCGGCGAGGATCGAAGGGACCGCAGCGCCGAGGGAGCCGACCGGATCGGCCGCCCACTGCACCAGCCGCGCGCCGTCGAACGCGCGCGGCGCTCCGCTGCGCAGCGCGAGCGCGTCTCCGAGCCCGGCCACCAGCGGGCCCACCGGCGCGGGTGCGTCGGCGAGGCGATCGAGCACGAACGGCAACGCCGCCTGCGCCGCAGCGCCGAGGGCGCCGAGGCCGCCGAACGGCACGAGCGTGATGTCCGGCCCGCTCGCCGGGCGCAGGAAGAGCTGCAGGCCGGATGCGGCGATCGCGGCGTGCACCGCCCGCCGACCGACCGCGGGGTCGGCGACGCCGACGTGCGCCGCCAGGCCCACCTGCGGCGGCGCGTTGCCGAACACGTCGAGCGTGGCCGCAAGCCCCAGCGCCAGGCGCGCCGTGGCGCCCGCGGGCGCCACCCACAGCGTGGGGTCGATGCCGAGTGCCAGGCGCGCACCCGCGCCCGACGGCGTGACCGCCAGCGTCACGCCGTTGGCCAGCGGCAGCGGCGTGCCGGCAGCGCCGCCGATACCCAGCAGCGGCCGCAGCGCGTCGAACAGCGACTGGATGCGTGCCGGGCTTGCCGCCAGCGAGCCGGCGCTGCGCAGCCAGCCGGCGGGGTCGCGGACCGCGCCGTGCACCGCACGCACCGTGCGCGTGGCGTCGCCCGCTGCGCCGCCGAGCAGGCCGAGCGCGTCGAGCACGGCATCCACCAGCGGGCGGGCCGCTTCGTCGGCGCCGCGCAGCAATTCCAGCGCCGCCTGTGCCGCGAAGCCGGGCGCGGTGAGCGCCACGAGGCGCGCGAGCCCCGCGGCATCGGGCTCGGGCCACAGTGGCACGGTGTCGTGCCCGCCGCCCGGGTGGTGCCACACGAGGCGCAGCGCGAGCGGCGCGAAGGCCAGCTGCAGTTGCAGGCCGCCGACCACCGGCAGCGCCGCGTCCGGGCCGATCGCGAGTTGCCCCGACAGCGCTGGCGCGAGCGGGTCCGCGAGCGCCACCGTCACGTCCGCGCGCCAGCCGTGGCGGCCGGCGGCCGCGCCGCCGCCCTGCACGCGCACGCGCCGGTTCGCGAGATCGACGGTCGCGGCGGTGCCGCCGAGCAGGCTCGTCAGCGCCGCCGCGACTTCGGCGGGCACCGCGGCAACGCGCTGGCGCACGAGCGTGGCCGGATCGAGCAGGAGTTGATCGAACGCGCCGGTGACGAGCGCTCCGGCGGCGTCGACGAGGCCGAGCGAGCCAAGCAGCGAACGCAGTGCGAGCGAGACGCTGCCGCCGAGATCGGCGACAACCCGCTGCACGAACGCCGCCATCACCGCGCGCGCCTCGGGCAGCGCCGGCAGCGCCTGGGCGTCGTTGCCGAGCACCAGCCGCTCGTAGCTCTGGCCGAAGACGCGCGCGTCGTGCAGCACGAGGCGCGCGCGGCCGCTGCCGGCTCCGTCGAGCGGCACGACGATCTCGGCACTCAAGGCGCGCAGGCCGAGCTGCGGCGTCGCGGCGATCCAGCCGATGCGGTCGGTCACGCGCAGCCGTAGCTTCAGCGCGCGCGCCGCCGAAGCGCCGCTGTCGGCGTCGAAGTCGAGCAGCACGAGTTCGCCGGAGGCGGCGATCGCAAGCGTGCCGCTCGTGTTCTCGGGCAACGCCCAGCGCAAGCCGGCCTGCAGGCCCGTGGTGGGCGCCGGCGGCAGCAGCGCCCGCGAGCGCGCGCGGCCGGCCAGGCCCGCGGCGACGATGGCGGTGAGCGCCGAGCGCACGCGCATCTCGCCGACCTGGCCGAACATCGCCGTCACCGTCAGCCCCGCGCGCGTCGGCGCGAACGGCGCCGCCGGCAGGCGCAGATCGGCGCCCGGGTCGGCGAGGTCGGCCAGCTCCGTCAGCGCACCGACCAGCGCGCGGCCGAGCGCGACGCGCTGCTGCTGGCCGCCCGAGAGCTGCGACGGCTTGCGATCGAGCAGCGGCGTCAGGCCGAG
>JAABTC010000105.1 GCA_011390055.1 Burkholderiales bacterium
CGCCACGAGCACCAGGCCCATCAGGCCCGACACTTCATCGCTCGGGCGCTTCCAGTTCTCCGACGAGAAGGCGAAGACGGTGAGGTATTCGATGCCCCGGTCGGCGCAGGCCTGCACCGTGCGAACCAGCGCATCGACGCCCTGCTTGTGGCCGAAGAAGCGCGGCATGAAACGCTTCTTGGCCCAGCGGCCGTTGCCATCCATCACGATCGCCACGTGACGTGGCATGGCGGGGTTGCGCTGCACGCTAGATCGCGAGGATTTCGGCTTCTTTGGCGTGCACCAGGCGCTCGATCTCGGCGATCACCCGGTCGGTCAGCCTCTGCACGTCGTCCTGGGCGCGCCGCTCATCGTCCTCGGTGGCCAGTTTGTCCTTGAGCAACTTCTTGAGATGCTCGTTGGCATCGCGGCGCAGGTTGCGCACGGCGATCTTGGCATCTTCGCCGGCATGGCGCACGACCTTGGTCAGGTCCTTGCGCCGTTCCTCGGTCAGCGCGGGCATCGGCACGCGCAGCAGGTCGCCCTGGGCCGCGGGGTTCAGGCCCAGATCGCTTTCGCGGATCGCCTTCTCGATCTTGGCCCCCATGCCCTTTTCCCAGGGCTGCACGCTGATCGTGCGTGCGTCGAGCAGGGTCACGTTGGCGACCTGGCTGATCGGCACCATCGCGCCGTAGTAGTCGACGTGCACCTGGTCGAGCAGGCCCGGGTGGGCCCGGCCGGTGCGCACCTTGTGCAGTTCGCTCTTGAACGATTCGATCGACTTGCCCATCTTGCCTTCGGCCGTCGATTTGATTTCAGGAATGCTCATGTCTTCCTCGCGTGTTCACACATGCACCAGGGTGCCTTCGTCGCCCCCCATCACCACGCGCTTGAGCGCGCCCGGCTTGTTGATCGAAAAGACGCGGATCGGCAGCTTCTGGTCGCGGCACAGCGCAAAGGCCGTGGCGTCCATCACCTGCAGGTTCCTGGCGATCGCCTCGTCGAAGCCGATCGTCGTGTAGCGCGTCGCGTCGGGGTGGGTGTTCGGATCGGCGCTGTAGACACCATCGACCTTGGTGGCCTTCAGCACGATCTCGGCACCGATCTCGGCGCCGCGCAATGCGGCCGCGGTGTCGGTGGTGAAGAACGGATTGCCGGTGCCGGCCGCGAAGATCACGATCTTGCCCTCTTCGAGGTACTGCAGCGCCTTGGGCCGCACATAGGGCTCGACCACCTGCTCGATGCCGATGGCGCTCATCACCCGTGCGGTCATGCCCTCCTGGCGCATCGTGTCGGCCAATGCCAGCGCGTTCATCACAGTGGCCAGCATGCCCATGTAGTCGGCGGTGGCGCGGTCCATGCCGACCGAACCGCCCGCGACGCCGCGGAAGATGTTGCCGCCGCCGATGACGACAGCGACCTCGACGCCCAGCGCGGTGATCTCCTGCACCTCGCGCACCATGCGGACGATCGTGGCGCGGTTGATGCCGTACGCGTCGTCGCCCATCAGCGCTTCGCCGGAGAGTTTGAGCAGGATGCGTTTGTAAGCCGGCATGCGGCAAGTCTCCGGGGGGCTGCGACGGACTGGAGTTTAAGGGGGCGGGTGCCCGTGCACGCCGCCGCGCACCTCGTCGTTAATGCGACTTGGCGGCCGCCACCTGCGCAGCCACCTCGGCGGCGAAGTCGTCGACCTTCTTTTCGATGCCTTCGCCGACCACGTAGAGCGTGAACCGCTGCACCTGCGTGGCCTTCTCCTTCAACATCTGCTCGACCGTCTGCTTGTCGTTCTTGACGAAGCTCTGGTTCAGCAACGAGACCTCCTTCAGGAACTTCTGCACCGAGCCCTCGACACGCTTGGTGACGATCTCGGGCGACTGGGCGGGCTTGCCGGCAGCCACTGCCGTGGCGGCGTCTTCGGCAGCCTTTTCGGCGGCGATCTTGCGCTCCTTGTCGACCAGCGCCGGCGGCACGTCGGCCTGCGACAGGGCGGCTGGCTTCATGGCGGCCACATGCATCGCGACGTCCTTGGCTGCCACCTCGTCACCGGTGTACTCGACGACCACGCCGATGCGCGTGCCGTGCAGGTAGCTGGCCAGCTTGCCGCCGTCGGCGTAGCGCTCGAATCGGCGGATCGCCATGTTCTCGCCGATCTTGCCGATCAGGCCCTTGCGCACGTCTTCCAGCGTCGGGCCGAAACCGTCCTGCGTGTAAGGCAGGGCCGAAAGGGCGGCGACGTCAGCCGGCGCATTCCTGGCAATCAGCTGGGCCGCACCCTTGCTGAAGGCGAGGAAGGAATCGTTCTTGGTGACGAAGTCGGTTTCGCAGTTGACTTCCACCATCGCTCCGGTGCTGCCATCGACCACCGCGGCGATGACGCCCTCGGCGGTGACGCGCGACGCGGCCTTGCCGGCCTTGTTGCCGAGCTTGACGCGCAAGATCTCTTCGGCGCGCTCCGCGTTGCCGTCGGCCTCGGTCAGCGCCTTCTTGCATTCCATCATCGGTGCGTCGGTCTTGGCGCGCAACTCGGCGACCATGCTTGCAGTGATTGCGGGCATATCGGTTTTCTTTCGTAGGTCTGGAAAAAAGGGGCTGTGCAGCCCCTTGGTCTGGGACGGCAAGCCGTTGTCAGGCGTCTTCGCTCACTTCAACGAACTCGTCGCCACCGGCGGAAACGGCCTGGACCACGTCGTTGCCGGCGTTGGCCTTGCCCTCGAGCACCGCGTCGGCGATCGCGCGGGCGTACAACGCCACCGCCTTGGCCGAGTCGTCGTTGCCGGGGATCACGTAGTCGATGCCCAGCGGCGAGTGGTTGGAGTCGACGATGCCGATCACCGGGATGCCGAGCTTGATCGCTTCGGCCACGGCAATCTTGTGGTAGCCGACATCGATGACGAACATCGCGTCGGGCAGCGCGTTCATGTCCTGGATGCCGCCGATGTCCTTCTCGAGCTTGGCGATCTCGCGCTGGAACATCAGCGCTTCCTTCTTGATCGAGGGCTGCGTGCCGGCATCGACCTGGACCTGCATTTCTTTCAGCTTCTTCAACGAACCCTTGACGGTCTTGAAGTTGGTCATCATGCCGCCGAGCCAGCGCTGGTCGACGTAGGGCATGCCGGCGCGCTTGGCTTCCAGGGCGATGACCTCGCGGGCCTGGCGCTTGGTGCCGATCATCAGGATCGTGCCGCGCTTGGAGGCCAACTGGCGCACGAACTTCAACGCGTTCTCGAAGAGCGGCTGCGTCTTCTCGAGGTTGATGATGTGGATCTTGTTGCGATGGCCGTAGATGTACGGGGCCATCTTCGGGTTCCAGAAGCGTGTCTGGTGTCCGAAATGGACACCGGCTTCCAGCATTTCACGCATGGTGACGGACATGAAAACTCCAAAAAGGTTGGGTCTAGAATCCAGCGCGAATCGCTGCGCCTGGACGGCACAGCAACACCTTTCGATGGCCGGGTTCGCGATTGTTTTTCCCTGGGACGTGCACACGTCGTCTGGGACGCCGCTCGAATTCACGCCGGGAAAAACCCGCGGAGTATAGCCGAGTGACGATGCACGAAGACCTGATCCAGGCGGCCAGCCGCATCGCCGAGGCGCGCGGCGGCGCCGCTGCGGCGATCGAGCGCTCGATCGCCGCGGCGCGCAGCCCGGCCGCAGCCGCAGCGTTCACCCAGCGCTTCGAAGAGGTCGCACGCCGGGCTGCGGCCGAGATCGACGCAGCGCGCCAGGCCGGCCGCTCGCCGCCCCCGCTGGGTGGCCTGGCGGTCTCGGTCAAGGCCCTTTTCGACGTCGAAGGCGCCGTGACGACCGCTGCGTCACGCACGCTGGCCGACGCCGCGCCGGCCCGCACCGACGCGCCGGCCGTCGCCCGCCTGCGCGCAGCGGGCGCAGCGCTGGTCGGGCACACCAACATGACCGAGTTCGCTTTCTCGGGCGTCGGCATCAATCCGCACCACGGCACCCCGGCCAACCCGGCGACGCTGGCCCTCGATGCCGAGCCACGCATCCCCGGCGGTTCGACCTCCGGCGGCGCCGTCTCGGTGGCCAGCGGCGCGGCCTGGGCGGCCCTGGGCACCGACACCGGCGGCTCGCTGCGGATCCCCGCGGCCCTGCAGGGGCTCGTCGGCTTCAAGAGCACAGCCGCCCTGGTGCCCAACGAAGGCTGCATCCCGCTGGCACCCAGCCTGGACACGACCGGTGCCATCACGCGGTCGGTGCGCGACGCCGTGCTGCTGCATGAAATTCTGGCTGCGCGCAAGGTCACGCTCGCCGAGCGCCCGCTGTCGGCTTGGCGGCTGGCGGTGCCGCAAGACGTGATGCTCGACGCGCTGGAGCCCACGGTCGCCGCAGCCTTCGAGCGCAGCCTCTCGCAGCTCAGCGCGGCGGGTGCAATCCTGACCGAGATCGCGCTGCCCGCACTCGCCGACACCGCCGCGCTGCAACGCGGCGGTGGTCTGGCCGCGGCCGAGAGCTGGGCCTGGCACGCACGCCGGATGGCGCAACAGGAGGCCGACTACGATCCGCGCGTGGCGCTGCGCATCCGCCGCGGCGCGACGCTCGGTGCTGCCGAAGTGGCCGCACTGCACCGCGAACGGCGCGCGTGGATCGCCCGCATGGAAGGCGCCCTGGGGGGTTGGGACGCCCTGCTCTCGCCCACCGTGCCGATCGTCGCACCGCGCACCGCACCGCTGGTCGACAGCGACGAGACTTTCTTTGCGGCCAATGCACTGCTGCTGCGCAACCCCTCGCTGGTCAACCTGCTTGATGGCTGCGCGCTGTCGCTTCCTTGCCACCGGCCAGGCGATTGGCCGGTGGGCCTGATGGTGTGGGGTCCGGCCGGTGCCGACGACCGCCTGCTTGCAATCTCGCTCGCCATCGAGTCGGCCTTGCGCAACGCGCAGGACGCCCTTTAGTGCGCGTGGCGGTCATCGGCGCTGGCATCGTCGGCGTCACCACGGCCCACGAGCTGCTCTGCGACGGCCACGAGGTCACGTTGTACGAGCAGCGCAGCAGCGTGGCGGTGGAGGCGAGCTTCGCCAACGCCGGCGTGATGGCACCGGGCTATGTCACACCGTGGGCGGCACCGGGCATGCTGCGCAAGGTGCTCGGACAGTGGGGCCGTCGCGATGCCGCGGTCCGCATCGCGGGGCTGCCGAGCGCAGCGCTGACGGCCTGGCTCTGGCGCTGGTGGCGCGCGTGCGACCCGGCCGAGCACACGCCGAACCGGGCGGCGATGCTGGCGCTGGCCACGCGCAGCCTGGTGCGCACGCGCGCACTGAGCGAGGCGCTGCGCATCGACTACGAGCGCGCACGCGGTCTGCTCGTGCTGCTGCGCAGCGAGCGCGAGCTGGCGGGCAGTCGCGCCGGTCTGCGGCTGCTGGCCGAACTCGACGTCGGTTTTCACGTCGTCGATGCCGCGGTCTGCCGGCGCATCGAGCCCGCGCTCGACGCCTCGACCGTGCTGCGCGCGGGCATCCACCTGCCCTCTGCCGAGGTCGGCAACTGCCGGCAGTTCGCGCTCGCGCTGAAGGCCGAACTGCAGCGCCGCGGCGTGCCGCTCAAGTTCAACCAGACTGTCGAACGCTTGACTCCGGTCCTTGCCAGCGGCCCGCACCGCATGGCGCAGGGTGTCGAGGTCACGAGCTGGGCGCAAGCGCCGGACGCGGAATCGGCCTTCGCCTTCACGCAGGGCACAAGCACGTCCGGCGAAAGAGAGCAGGAGCGTTTCGACGCGGTCGTGGTGTGTGCCGCATTGCACAGCCACGACCTGCTGCGTCCGCTGGGTCTGAGGCTGCCGCTGCAGGCGGTCCACGGCTACTCGATCACCCTGCCGGTGCGCCACTTCGAAGCGCATCCCGACGTCGGCCCCTACGCTGCGCTGATGGACGAACGCTACAAGGTCGCGATCAGCCGCCTGGGCGACCGCGTGCGCGTCGCCGGCGGCGCGGAGCTCGGCGGCCTGTTGACGCAGCACGCCTCGGCCCCGATCGCGACACTCCACCGGGTGCTGCAGGACTGGTTTCCGAGCGCGGCGCAGCCGGGCCGGGCGCAGACCTGGAAGGGCGCGCGCCCGATGCTGCCCGACGGCCCGCCGGCCATCGGTGCCTCCGGCGTGCCGAACGTCTGGCTCAACACGGGCCACGGCTCGAGCGGGTGGGCGCTGGCCTGCGGCAGTGCCGAGCTGGTCGCGGACGCGCTGGCCGGACGACCGCCCTCGATGGACACGGCGCGTTTTTCCCCGCTGCGCTTTCGCGCATGACGCCGCTCGACGCCCTCGCCCACCTGCGCCGCGGCGGGGCCGACCTGCTGCTGCATGGCGTGCAGACGAGCCGAGACGTCGAGCAGGCCTTGCAGTCCGGACTGCAGGCGCAGACCTTGATGCGCCGTGCCGGCCTGTCGGTGGCGCGGCTCGCGCTGGCACTCGCGCCCGACGCCGAGCGCATCTGGATCGCCTGTGGCCCGGGCAACAACGGTGGCGACGGCTACGAGGCCGCTGCGCTGTTG
>JAABTC010000106.1 GCA_011390055.1 Burkholderiales bacterium
GACTTGCGTGTGTCGAACGGGTGACCGCCCCCCAAAGTCGGGGAGGCCGCGTTTGTGCAATAGCAACGCTTGTGCATCCGACCCGGTGGACGACCCCCGTGTTTGTCCGCGACTTCCTCCACCGGCACGTTAACTGCTACGGTTTTCGGCATCATTGCCTCGCATGCCGGCGCCCACGAACGTGTTCAATGGCAGGCACAGCTTCAGGAGATCCGTGTGAACGCAGCGCCAGCGCCCAGCATTCCCATCGCCCAGATGCGCAGCCTCTACCGCTGTGCGGACATCGAGAAGCGCCTGCGCAAGCTGCCGCCCAAGGAGCACGAAAACCTGCGCAGCACCTACGAACGCATGCTCGAAAAGGGGCCCGAGCGTTTCCAGGTCAAGCCTGCCGGGCTGCCGGCGATGGACCACCTCTACGACGAAATGCCCAACTTCCACGCCGCGCTCGACGACGTGAAGCGCCAGCTGGCGCTGTGCCAGGACAGCCGCGACGCGCTCGAGATCGCACCGATGCTGCTGCTCGGCCCGCCCGGCATCGGCAAGACCCACTTCGCGCGCGAGATCGCGCACCTGCTCGGCACCGGCATGGGCTTTGTCTCGATGAGCAGCCTGACCGCCGGCTGGGTGCTCTCGGGAGCCTCCAGCCAGTGGAAAGGTGCGCGCCCCGGCAAGGTCTTCGAAACGCTGGTCGACGGCGCCTACGCCAACCCGGTGATGGTGGTCGACGAGATCGACAAGGCACGCGGCGAACACGCCTACGACCCGCTGGGCGCACTCTACAGCCTGCTCGAGCACGACACCGCGCACGACTTCACCGACGAATTCGCCGAGGTTTCGATCGACGCGAGCCAGGTCTTCTGGGTCGCCACCGCCAACGACGGCCGGGCCATCCCCGAGCCGATCCTCAACCGCATGAGCGTCTACGAGGTCCAGGCGCCCGACCCCGACGCTGCGCGGGCGATCGCGCTGCGCCTGTACCAGCAACTGCGCGAGCGCCACGACTGGGGCAGCCGCTTCGACGAGCAGCCCGGCGAAGCGGTGCTCGAACGCATGAGCGGCATGGCGCCGCGCGACATGCGCCGCGCCTGGACGGCCGCCTTCGGCAATGCGCGCCTGGACGGGCGCGGTCAGGTCGAACTGGCCGACCTGCCGGATAGCGCCCGCGCCGGCAAGCGCGGCCCGCTGGGTTTCGTAGGTCACTGAGGCGGCTGGCTATCATGGGCTGAATGCCCGCCCTGCTCGACGGCCGCCTGGTGGTGGCGATTTCCTCGCGTGCCCTGTTCGACTTCGAGGACGAGAACCGGGTGTTCGAGGCCGGTGACGACCGGGCTTACATGCAGCTGCAGTTGCAGCGCCTGGAGGCACCGGCGCAGCCCGGCGTGGCTTTTTCACTGGTCCACAAGCTGCTGGCGTTCAACCGCAGCGGTGCGGCGCAGGTGGAAGTGGTGATCCTGTCGCGCAACGACCCGGTGTCGGGCATGCGCGTGTTCCGCTCCTGCCAGCATTACGGCCTGCCGATCGAGCGCGGGGTCTTCACCCGCGGCCAGAGCCCTTGGCGCTACCTGCAGCCTCTGAAGGCGAACCTGTTCCTCTCGGTCAACGAGGCCGACGTGCGCTCGGCCCTGGCCGCGGGCGTGCCGGCCGCCCGGGTCTACCCCCATTCAGCACACGCCTCCGACGCCCACCCGGGCGAAGTGCGCATCGCCTTCGATGGCGACGCGGTGCTCTTCTCCGACGAATCCGAGCGCGTCTACCAGTCAGGCGGGCTGGCCGCCTTCCAGGCGCACGAGCGCGAACACGCTGGCCTGCCGCTGGCGCCCGGCCCGTTCAAGCCCCTGCTGCAGGCCCTGCACCGGCTGCAGCAGGCGGCGGCGCAGCCGATGCGGCTGCGCACCGCGCTGGTCACCGCGCGCAGCGCGCCGGCCCACGAGCGCGCGATCCGCACCCTGATGGATTGGCGCATCGAGGTCGACGAAGCGATGTTCCTCGGCGGCCTGCCCAAGGGCGAGTTCCTGCGCGAGTTCGAGCCCGACTTCTTCTTCGACGACCAGACCGGCCACATCGAGAGCGCCGCCGTCCACGTGCCGGCAGGGCACGTGGCCTCGGGCGTCAGCAACCTGCGCTGATCACACCGGCCGGGCGCCCTGAAGGCCTTGCAGGTCGATCACTCGCACGCCCCCGTACTCGATTCGGATCAGCCCGCTCGCCTGCAGTGCGTGCAGCGCCTCGTTGACGCGCTGGCGTGACAGACCGACCAGGTAGCCGAGCTCCTGCTGCGTGATGCGCAACAGCTCGCCGACGCCGGGGTACAGCACCGGGTGGAACAGCGCACCGAGGCTGCGCGCGACGCGGGTGTCGGCATCGGTCATGCGGTCGATCTCGCGCGCCGCGATGAACTGGCCGAGGCGCTCGTTCAGCTGGTTCATCAGGTAGCGGTTGAAGGGAATGCTGCGTTCGAGCAGCCAGTCGAAAGTGGCGATGGGCAGGCCGGCCACCACGCTCTTGCGCAGCACCTCGATGTTGTAGCGGTAGGGCTCGCGCTTGAGCAGCGTGCCTTCACCGAACCAGGCGCCCGAGGGCACCCCGGTGAAGGTGATCGGCGCACCCTCGGCGCTGTCGTTGCTCATCTTCAGCAGGCCCTCGACGACCCCCAGCCACAGCGTCGCCGGCCGTCCGATGCGGCAGAGGTATTCGCCGACCGCCGCCTCGGCCACTTGCATGTCTTCGGCCACCCGCTCGGCCTGCAGGCCGTCGAGCAGCGACCACCAGGGTACGCGCCGCAATTCATCGCTGCTGGCCTTGCGGATGCGCTGGCGCAGCGGTGCGGTTTCGGTGCCCGACGGGGAACGCATCGCAGGATTGTCGGCCAGTCGGTGCGCGGGTGGGGCGGCCGACGGTGGCGAACAGGTCCTTCGGATCGGCCAGCTGGGGCACCAGCGCCAGCGTGTCGCCGATGGCCAGTTCGCGCGCCGCATCGTGCAGGAAACACAGCGTCGAGAAATCCTCGAGCGCGAAGCCGACCGAGTCGAACAGCGTGACCTGCGACGCGTCGGTGCGCCCCGGGTGCATGCCTGCAAGCACCTGCCACAGCTCCGTGACCAGGAAGTCGGCAGGCATCTGCTGCAGGTCGCCCTCGACCCGTGTCTGCGGCTCGAATTCCACGAACACCGCCGCCCGGCGCAGCACGTCGGCATGCAGTTCGGTCTTGCCCGGGCAGTCACCGCCGACCGCGTTGAAGTGCATGCCCGGGCGGACCATCTCAGGCGTGACGATGGCCGCGCGCGTCTTGTCGGCCGTGACGGTGGTGACGATGTCGGCGCCGAGGATGGCCTCGCTCGCGCTGGCACACGCCAGCATCTCGAAGCCCGCGCCGTGCAGGTTGCGCAGCAGCTTGGCGGTGGCCTGCCGATCCACGTCGAACAGCCGCAAGCTGCGCACCCCCACCAGATCGCGCATCGCGATGGCCTGGAACTCGCTCTGTGCGCCGTTGCCGATGAGCGCCATCGTGCGGCTGCCTGGGCGCGCCAGCGCACGCGCGGCCAGCGCCGACGTCGCAGCGGTGCGCAGTGCGGTGGCGAGCGTGAACTCGGCCAAGAGGCGCGGCGCGCCGGTGGCCACGTCGGCCAGCACCGCGAAGGCCATCACGGTCGACGCGCCGCGCAGGGTGTTCTTCGGGTGGCCGTTGACGTACTTGAAGGCGTAGCGTTCGTGGTCGGCCACCGGCATCAGCTCGATCACGCCATCGACGGAATGGCTGGCCACGCGCGCGCTCTTGTCGAATGCCGGCCAGCGCTTGAAGTCGGCTTCGATCCGTGCGGCAATGCCGGCGATGCAGGGCGACAGCCCTTTGCAGGCGACGATGTGGGCCACGTCGGGCGCGCCAAGGTAAAGCGTGGACGGGTCGAAAGCGGTGGTGGGCGGCGTCATGTCCAGAAGTCTCGCCAAGCGCAGCGGCAATCCAAAGTGGCAAAAGCGTCGCGGATCGGCGAGCGCTTTGTGCAATACGTCAGATTAAAATGACGAAATGAGCAAAACCGCAGTGACGCTGGACAGCACCGATCAGCGCTTGATCGCGCTGCTGCGCGCGAACGCACGGCTGCCGGTGGCGGCCCTGGCGACCAAGCTCGGCGTCTCCCGTGGCACCGTCACGAACCGCATCGCCAAGCTCGAGGGCGCACGCGTGATCGTCGGCTATGCCGTGCAGCTGCGCCCCGACGCCAGGCCGAACGAGATCCGGGCCTGGATGGGCATCCTGGTCGAAGGCAACCAGACGCGCGAAGTCATCGCCAACCTGCTCGGCGAGCCCGGCATCGCGACGCTGCACGACACCAACGGACGCTGGGACCTGCTCGCCGAGCTGCGTGCGGCCACGATGGCCGAGCTGTCGCAGGTGCTGGAGCGGGTGCGGTTGCTGAAGGGCATCCGGGGTACCGAGACCAGCATCCATCTGGCGTCGTACCGTTAGGCGACTGCGGGAAACCACTCTGCGGGACGACCCTAGGATTGTCGTCATCGCGACAACTCGGCGTCAAACTTTTCCCTAGCATCGGCCTCGAAGCGGGCGACGCATGCCCCTGCCTGGATGGAGACCCGGTGCAAACCACGTTCCCTCGCCTGTTGCTCGACCACGCCCACGCGCGTCCCGACGCGCCGGCGTTGCGCGAGAAGGAGTACGGCATCTGGCAGACGCTGACTTGGCGCCAGCTCGCCGGCCTCGTCAAGCAGATCGCCAACGGCCTGGCGGGAGCCGGCCTGCGGCGCGGCGAGCACATCGTGGTGATCGGCGAGAACCGGCCGCGGCTGTACGCGTCGATGCTCGCGGCCCAGTCGCTCGGTGCCGTGCCGGTGCCGCTGTACCAGGACGCCGCGTCGAGCGAGTTCGTGTTTCCGATCGTCAATGCGGAGGTGGCCTTCGCGATCGTCGAAGACCAGGAGCAGGTCGACAAGCTGCTCGAGATCCGCGCACAGTGCCCGGGTCTGCGCAGCATCTGGTTCGACGACCCGCGAGGGCTGCGCAACTACAACGAACCGGGCCTGGCGCCGCTGGATGCGCTGCTGGAGGCGGCCGCGGCCGACGTGTTCGATGCCGAGGTGGCCAAGTCCGACCCGAACGACGTGGCGGCGATGTTCTTCACCAGCGGCACCACCGGCAACCCGAAGGGCGTCGTGCACAGCCACTTCACGCTGCTCGACCGGGCCCAGGCGGGTGCGCGCTTCGACAAGCTGACCTCGGCCGAAGAGGTGCTGGCCTACCTGCCGCCGGCCTGGATCGGCCAGAACATCTTTTCGTATGCGCAGTGGCTGGCCTGCGGCTACGTGGTCAATTGCCCCGAGAGCGCCGCCACCGCGTCGATCGACTTGAAGGAGGTCGGCCCGACCTACTACTTTGCGCCGCCGCGCATCTTCGAAGCGCTGCTGACCAGCGTGACGATCCGCATGGAAGACGCCAGCGCGATCAAGCGGGCGCTGTACAAGCACTTCATGGACGTGGCCCAGCGCGTGGGGCCCAAGGTGCTCGACGGCCACACGGTGGGTCTCGTCGACCGCCTGCAGTACTCACTGGGCAACCTGCTGGTCTACGGCCCGCTGCGCAACACGCTCGGCTTCTCGCGCGTGCGCGTCGCCTACACCGCCGGCGAAGCGATCGGGCCCGACCTGTTCACCTTCTACCGCTCGATCGGCATCAACCTGAAGCAGCTCTACGGCAGCACCGAGACCGCCGTCTTCGTCTGCCTGCAGCCCGATCACGAGGTCAAGGCCGACACGGTCGGGGTGCCGATCGAAGGCGTGGAGATCAAGGTCGACGACAACGGCGAACTGCTGGTGCGCAGCAACGGCCTGTTGAAGGGCTACTACAAGAACGAAGCCGCCACGCGCGAGGTGCTGACCGCCGACGGCTGGTACCGCACCGGCGACGCGGGCTACCTCGATGCAAGCGGCCACCTGAAGATCATCGACCGCGCCAAGGATGTGGGCCGCTTGCGCAGCGGCGACATGTTCGCGCCCAAGTACATCGAGAACAAGCTGAAGTTCTTCCCGTACATCAAAGAAGCAGTGGCCTTCGGCGACCAGCGCGACACGGTCTGCGCCTTCGTCAACATCGATTTCGAGGCAGTGGGCAACTGGGCCGAGCGGCGCAACCTGCCGTATGCCGGCTACACCGACCTGGCCGGCAAGCCCGAAGTGCATGCCCTGATCGCCGACTGCGTGAACAAGGTCAATGCCGACCTGGCAGCCGACGAGAAGCTGGCCGGCGGCCAGATCAGCCGCTTCCTGGTGCTGCACAAGGAGCTCGATGCCGACGACGGCGAGCTGACACGAACGCGCAAGGTGCGGCGCGGCGCCATCGGCGAGAAGTACCAGGTGCTGGTCGATGCGCTGTACGGCGGCAAGCGCGAGCAGTTCATCGAAACCGCGATGAAGTTTGAGGACGGCCGCAGCGGCAGCGTCTCGGCGACCTTGCAGA
>JAABTC010000107.1 GCA_011390055.1 Burkholderiales bacterium
GGCAACGCGAGCCAGACGAAGCGGTCGGCGGGCGCGCCGGCGGCCACCGCGCGGGCGGTCGCGAGGTCGGTGCTCGCATCGATCAGCAGCACCGCCCGTTGCAGGTGCGCCGCCCGCGCGAGTTCGCCGATCTCGAAGCGGCAGCCGGCGTTGTGGGCCGCGAAGCCGCGCAGGTCCATCAGCACCAGGTCGCTGCGATCGACCAGCGCCGCCAGCGCGAGCTGCCAGGTGGTGTCGTGGCAGTAGATCTCGTTGACGCGCCAGCGGCCTTCGGCATCGGGCTGCCAGTCGAAGGCCGCCAGCCGCGCGGGCAGCTCGGCCGCGCTGCGCACGAAGCGCTCGGCCAGGCGGCCGTCGAGGTGGTCGAGCAGATCGGTCGCGTCGAGGGTCTGGTCGACCAGGTCGGTGCCGGCGATCAGCACGGTGTTGCCGCCGGCACGCCAGCGTTCGACCACGTCGTCGAACACCGCGGCGGCCTTGGCCTCCTGCTTGAACACGCGCAGCACCAGCAGCGTGGGTGCGGGCTGGGCCGGCCGCTTGGCCTGCTGCCGTCGCAGCCAGGCCAGCGCCATCGGCAGCCAGAGAAGCGACAGCAGCACCAACGGCCCGCTGCCGAGTGCGTCGAAGCCCAGGTTCAGCGCCCAGGCCGCGCCGAACACCACCATCAGGTCCGACACCCGCTTGGCGCCGTAGGCCGCGATCATGGCGCGCGCCAAACGCTGCACCGGCCACCAGGCCAGCGCCATCGCGCCCACCGCGAACAGCGCCATCGCCGCGATGGGATCGACGTGGCGCACCAGCGGCCCGAGCAACGGCGAGCGCTGCTCGACCAGCCATCCGAGCAGGTCCAGGCCGAGCAGCGCGGAAAACAGCAGCAGGGCCAGCGGCGGCCACAGCCAGGGCGCGGCAGCCCGCGTGCCACGCAAGGTCAGCAGCATCAGCGCCAGCGTCGGCACGCCGATCTCCCAGGCCAGCCACGCTGCGACCTGGGCCAGCGACTGCGCTTCGGTCGAGCGCAGCATCACCAGCAGCATCGACGCGGCGTACCACGCGACCAGGGCCAGTGCGAGGCGGCTCCACGACCAGCGCCACATCAGCCCCAGCGCCGGCAAGAGCGGCCAGCAGTAGACGACGGCCAGCACCACCAGCCTTGACGCACTGAACGGCGTGCCGGCATCGCGGCTGAGCCAGAGCCAGAGTGCGCCGCGGGTCAGCGCGATCAGCATCGAGACCACGACGAGCAGCGCGACGAGCCGTGCCTGCGCGGCGCGGTGGGCGCTCAGCGACCCCGCGGCCGGCGCACGCCAGGCGGGGGTCGAGGGCGCGACTGCAGCCCCCGTGGCTGGCGCGCCGGCCGACAGCGGCGTGCGCATCAACGGCAGCAGTGCCGCGCGGTAACGTCGTGCGAGCCAGGCGCCGCCGAGGGCGGCCAGCACCGTCGCGAGCACGTAGACCGCGAGCAACTGGCCCGGCAGCGCGTTGTTCATTGTTTGGCCGGCGGTTTGCGCACGTGCTGCTTCTTCGCCGCAGGCGGCGTGCGCGGGGTGGCGTGCGAGCGCGGCATCAAAGACCGCGGGGCCTCGCTGGCGCGCACGATGTAGTGGTTGTGGACCCAGCCTTCGATGTCCTGGGCCGGGCCCGCGGCGTCGGGGTCGAGCTCCACCTTGCTCCAGCGGCTGCCGGGCTCGACCAGGCGCAGCAGCGTGCCACGGGCCAGAGGCGCGGCGACGGTGTCGAAGCCCGCGTCGGGGCCTTTGCGGATGTTCAGGCCGTCGGTCGTGACGATGTAGCGCACCGGGCGGTCGTCGCCGCGGCCGAGCGCGCGGCTGGCGATCGAGGCCAGCGGGAACGCCGGCCCCGGGTCGAGCTTGCGGCCGCGCGCGATGTCGTCGTGGCCGAGCACATCCCGCAGGCCGTAGTGCTGGCACAGCAGTTCGGCGAGCTCGAGGCAGCGGCCGATCTGTGCCTCGGTGTAGGCATGCCAGGGCCGGACCGGGCCGCCGTGCTTGTGCGCGGCCATCAGCACCTCGCTGGCCGGGTATTCGCGCCCGAACCAGGCCACGAAGCGGTCGCCCTGCGCGTTCATCGGCCCGGCGTTGTCGAGCTCGATGCCGATCGAAGCCTGGTTCAGCCCCTCGATGCCCAGCCACTGGCTCACGCCCGCATGCCAGGTCACGGTGTTGAACGGCGCGAGCTGCGTGATGGTGCCGTCGCGGCCGATCACCACATGGGCCGAGGCATTGCCCTGCGGCTTCTTCGTGCACAGCGATGCGATCGAACTCGCGCAGGAACTGCCCGCCGTGTAGTGCACGACGAGAAAGCGCGGCTTCAACGCGCCGCCTATGTTCGGCGTGGGCTGCCAGGCGACGGCATCGCCGACGAGGCGGTGGTTGCGCAGGGTCAGCATGGGGTCTGCTTTGCAGCGCGCTCAGCGCACGTGGCCACGGCTGAGTTGCACCACCCGCTCGGCCTGTTCGCCATTCATCCACAAGGTTCCGCGCATCGAGCGGCCGCCGGGTTCGCTGGCGGCCGAGAGGTTGCCGCCTTCGATCACGGTGCCGCCGGCTTCGGTCTCGACCGCCAGTGCGATGTCCAGGCGCAGCGGCTGGCCGGTTTCGCGCAGCGCGCTGCCGCTGCCGCGCCAGACCACGCGTTCGAGCTTCTGGTCGAAACGCCGTTGCCAGCTCTCGGCGAAGGCGCGCCAGGCCGGGTCTTGCGTGATGTCGATCGGCCGGCTGACCAGGCGCACCGCATCGCCCTGTTGCGAGAGCTCGAGCAGCACGCGGTCCAGGCGCGAGCCGGTGTCGTTGGCCGGCGCGGCCACGCGCGCGGTCCAGTCGCCGCTGGCATCGCGTGCGTGCTGCTCGGCACGCGGGCCCAGCCACCAGTACGCGCTGCCGCCGCCGAGGGCCAGCAGGCCGAACGCGCCGGCGATCGCGGCGCGGCGCAGCGTGTCGCTGCGGCGGCGGTCGCGCGTCGGCTGGACGCGCGGCACGCCGAGGGCCTCGAGGTCGGCGACGAGGCGCTCGAAGTCGCTGCGCCAGTCGTAGGCGCGCAGCCGGCGCCACGTGCGCTCGGCCAGCCGGTCCAGCGGCGGCGGCAGGCCTTCGGGCAGGCGCTCGACGCCATCGGCCAGCAGCGGGATCAGTTCGGCGCCGGCGGCCAGTGCGCCGTCGACCTCGCGCCGGATCGGGTCATCGGCCTGCGCGATGCGCAGATGCCCGGCGGCGTTGCGAGCGCCGAAGGTGTCGGGCGTCACGAGCAGGAGAAGCACCGGCTTGTCGTCGAGCGCATCGCCGATCGCTTCGCGCCACAGGCGGCCGGCCGGCAGGTCTTCCTTGTCGAGGAAGACCTGGGCGTCGCCGAAGACTTCGCCGAGGTCGCGCGCGAGCGTGGTGGCCTTGTCCGCACCGTCGCTGGTGCGGTAGCTGATGAAAATCCTGGCCTCGATCACGCGGTGAATGGCCGCTGCGCGACGAAGGCCGCAGCGTCGCCGAGCAGGAACAGGTTGGGCGTCTGGCTGCCAGGCAGGCCGGCTTTGATGGTGGTGTGGAACTGGCTGTGGTTGCCGCTGAACTTGCCGTGGTTCCAGACCTGGCGCAGGCGGCCGGTGAAGGCGCCGTTGTGGTCGCCGTCGAGCGAGGTCTGGTTGTCCTGGCAGCCCGAGATCAGGATCGCCGCGGCGCGGAACTTGCGGGCCAGTGCGCTGACGCGGCCGCTCTGCAAGGTCTGCGCCGAAAGCGCCGCCACCGCAGCCAGCGCCGCATCGGGGTCGGCCGGGGCCTTGTCGGCGGGGGCGTACGCGGCCTCGGCGACGCCGTTCTGCAGCCCGTCGTAGAAGGCCTGGTGCTGTTCGTAGACGCGCAGCCCGACCTCGGGCGGCATCAGCTTGCTGCGAAGGCCGGGCGGCGGCGGGGCCGGGGGCGCACGCGTCACGGTGCCCGAGTGGCAGCTGTCGGACAGCACGAGGATGCGCACGCCGGTGGCGAAGCGGCCGAGCTCGGCATACAGCTCATCGTCGATCAACTGGCCGTCGTAGAGGCACCAGGTCTCGTCCTGTTTGTCGGCCTCGTCGGGCGCCGAGCTCGAATCGGGCACTTGGCCGCCGTGGCCCGAGAAGGTCAGGAAGAAGTAATCGCCGCGGCGCAACTTGGCCGCGGCACTGCGCAGCGCCGCGAGCACCGCCTTGCGCGTGGCCGACTTGGTCAACAGCACCGTCGACGCCATCGACCCGCTCTTGGCGATCGCGGCCATGTCTTTCGCGTCGAACTCGCACGCGGCCAGCGGCCCGCTCCAGCCGGCGTAGTGCTTCGGGTCGACGAGGTTCAAGCCGATGTGCAGCGACAGCGCGCGCGCCTTGCCGGCCCCCGCGGCGACGCCCTTGCTCGAAGTCTTGGCCATGCAGATCTCCTGTCGCGGCGGGCCGCCGGGTTGCGCGACTCTAGAGATTCCGGTGGTGCATGGGCAGACCTAACAGTGGGGGAGGCGAAGCGTCGATTGCGTAACGCGTTGTGTCAGCAGGCTACTGCGCGGCGGCGGCAGCGGCTGCGCTGGCCGCTTCACCGCGGCGGATCTCCTCGGGCGTGATCCGCACCAGCTGCACCGACGCCAGCCCGCGCACGCCGAGTTTCTGCGCCGCCGCGTAGCTCAAGTCGACGATGCGGCCCTTGATGAAAGGTCCGCGGTCGTTGATGCGCACGACCACCGAGCGGCCGTTCGCCGGGTTGGTCACGCGCGCAAAGCTCGGCAGCGGCAAGGTGCGGTGCGCGGCGGTCATTGCATGCATGTCGTAGACCTCGCCGTTCGCGGTGCGGCGGCCGTGGAACTTGCGGCCGTACCAGGAGGCCACGCCTTCTTCGCGCAGCGGTGCCTCGGGCGGCAGCGGCGTGTAGGTCTCGCCGAGCACCGCGTACGGCTTGTTCGGTCCGCCCAGCGGGATCGGCTCGAGCGCGGGCCGTGCGTCGGGCAGCTGCATCGGGTCGGGTGGCGGGTGCCGGTCCGGCCCGCCCTGCGTCGACAAGGGCGGGCCGTCCGCGCCGCTCGGGCCGCGCGTGGCGCAGCCGGCCAGCAGCAAGGCACCCAGCGCCCCGGCCAATGCCAAGGTTCGTTGCAGCGTGCTTCGGTGCAGGGCCATCGGGGCGCGAGCGTAGCAGCGCGTGCGCTGGCTATGATCGATGCAACATGATGTTCCGTGCGCAGTGTGCAATCTTGCTGGCCTTGGCCTGCACCGCGGCGGTTGGCGCGCCGCCGGCCCCCGCGCCTGGCGGCAGGCCGCTGGTCTACTGTGCCGACGCCAGCCCTGAAGGCTTCGACCCCAGCCTGTGGGACAGCGCCAGCACCGGCAACGTCACCTCGCAGATGTTCCAGGGCCTGGTGGGCTTCGTGCGCGGCACCACGACCCTGGAGCCGCAGCTGGCCACGGGCTGGCAGATCACGCCGGACGCAAAGACCTTCACCTTCACGCTGCGCCGCGGCGTGCGCTTTCACGCCACGCCGTACTTCACGCCGACGCGCGCGCTCGACGCCGACGACATCGTCTTCACCTTCACGCGCCTGATCGATGCGAAGACACCCTTCAACCGCGCCTTCCCGGCCACCTTCATCTACCCGCAGAGCCTGGGCCTGGCCGAGATGATCGAGGGCATCGACAAGGTCGATGCGCACACCGTGCGTTTTCGACTCAAGTCGCCCAACGTCACCTTCCTCAGCTATTTCGCGATGAGCTTCGCCGGCATCCACTCGGCCGAGTACGCAGCCCAACTGCTGGCTGCCGGGCAAGCCAACGCCATCAACAACCGGCCCGTCGGCACGGGCCCGTTCAAGTTCAAGTCGTACAAGAAGGACGACGTGGTGCGCATGCTGCCGCACGAAGGCTACTGGGGCGTGCGGCAGAAGCCCACGCAGCTGATCTTCGCCATCAGCCGCGAGCCCAGCGTGCGGGTGCAGAAGATCGCGGCCGGTGAGTGCCATGTGGCCGCGGCGCTGCGCGACATCGACATCGCCGCGCTCGACCATCGGCGCGAGGTCCGCGTGCTGCAGAAGCAGGCACTGAACATCTCGTACCTGTCGTTCAACATGAAGAAGGCGCCCACCGACAACCGTCTGGTGCGCGAGGCGCTGGACATCGCGGTCGACCGCAACGCGCTGTTCAAGGTGCTGTTCCCGCGTGGCGATGCGATGCAGGCGGTGGGCGCGTTCCCGCCGGCGATCGCCGGCTTCGACACCACGCTGAAAAACGAGTACGACCCGGCGCGTGCGAAGACGCTGCTGGCCGAGGCCGGCCACGCGAACGGCTTCGAGATCGATCTGTGGGCGCTGCCGATCTCTCGGCCGACCAACCCCAACGGCCTGTTGATGGCGCAGATGATCCAGCAGGACTGGGCCCGCATCGGCGTCAAGGCCACCATCAAGAGCTACGAATGGGGTGAGTACCTGAAGCGCGCCAACAACGGCGAGCACCACGTCT
>JAABTC010000108.1 GCA_011390055.1 Burkholderiales bacterium
AACGCTGTTCGTGCTGGCCGATTTCGGCCAGCATCACGCGGATGTCTTCCTGTTGCTGCTCGAGCTGCTCGCGGTGGTTCTGCAGCACCTGCAGAAATGCCTGCAACTGCGGCGCGGTGTCGGCCTGCGAGTCGTACATGCGCACCAGCTGCAGGATCTCCGACAGCGACAAGCCGAGACGCCGGCCGCGCAGCGTGAGCTTCAAGCGCGTGCGGTCGCGCTGCGAGTAGACCCGGTTGCGCCCGGCACGCTGCGGCTCGAGCAGGCCGGTGTCCTCGTAGAACCGTATCGCGCGCGGCGTGACGTCGAATTCGTCGGCCAGCTCGGCGATGGTGTAGCTGCGGCTGGCGTTCATCTCGTTAGACTGCATGTTGACGTTGACGTAAACGTAAATATAAGGCCGCTGTGAACCCGAACGAGATGGAACTGAACTATGTGCTCGGCGAGGCCCTGCCCGCGCCGGGTGCCACCCTGGAAGTGGCGCCAGGCGTGCGCTGGCTGCGCATGGCGCTGCCCTTCGCGCTCGACCACATCAACCTTTGGCTGCTGCGCGACCGGCAGGCTGGCGTCGAGGGTTGGACGATCGTCGACTGCGGCATCAGCAACGACGCCACGCGCGCGGCCTGGGAGCAGATCTTCTCGGAGCAGCTCGAAGGGCTGCCGGTGCTGCGCGTCATCGTCACGCACATGCACCCCGACCACATCGGCCTGGCGCACTGGCTCACCGAGCGCTGGGGCTGCCGTCTGTGGATCAGCGCGACCGATTTCGGCATGGCCCGCCTGTCGAGCCAGAGCACCACCGGCTTCGGCGGTGAACGTTCGGCCGCCTTCTTTGCCAGCCACGGCCTGACGGACCCCGATGCGATGGCCAAGGTGCGCGGGCGTGCGAACTATTACGCCGGCATGGTGCCGCGCGTGCCCGAGTCGTTCCGGCGCCTCACCGACGGGCTGGCGGTCGAGATCGGGGGACGCTCCTGGCGCTGCATCGTCGGCCACGGCCATGCCCCCGAGCACATCGCGCTGCACTGCGAAGCGCTCGGCGTGCTGATCTCCGGCGACATGGTGTTGCCCCGCATCTCGACCAACGTCAGCGTCCACGACATCGAGCCTGAAGCCGATTCGCTGGCGCTGTTCCTGGGCTCGCTGCGGCGCTTCGATGCGCTGCCGGCGGACACGCTGGTGCTGCCGTCGCACGGCCGCCCTTTCACCGGCTTGCACACCCGCACGCGCCAGCTGCACGAGCACCACGACGAGCGCCTGGCCGACGTGCGCGCGGCTTGCACGGAGCGGGCTTGCCACGCGGCGGACCTGTTGCCGGTGCTCTTCAAGCGCAAGCTCGATCTGCACCAGACCACCTTCGCGATCGGCGAATCGATCGCGCACCTGCATGCGCTGTGGCATGCCGGCAAGCTCGAGCGTCAGGCGGGCAGCGACGGCGTGTGGCGCTTTCGCACTCTGTAGCCGGCAGGTTCCGGGTCCCGCGAGCGGTGTCGCGGGACCGGTCCTTCTTCGCTTGAGCTCTGACGCGATGACAGCGTGGGCGTCAGTGTCGCGGGCGGGGCTCGCGCGTGCGATCCCCGCTTCGGGGGTGTCGGGTCTCATCCCGCGTCGCGTTCAAAACTCTAGACTTTCTGCGCTGACCTGGTCCGTTCGCCCTGAGGTATCGAAGGGCTTGTGGGGGGCTTCCTTCGATACCTCAGGACGATCGGAGTTACCTCAGCCCGAACGGGTTCTTGTTCAATTGAACGCAAAAGAGTTTCAATCGAAAACCGGCAGTGCGTCGTCGCGCAGGCTGCCGCGCAGCACTTCGTAGTCGGGCACCACCGAGCGCACGACGTCCCAGAAAGCCGGGCTGTGGTTCATCTCGCGCAAGTGCGAGAGTTCGTGCGCCACCACGTAGTCGATGCTGGGCATCGCGAAGTGCACCAGGCGCCAGTTCAGGCGGATCGCGCCGTTGGCGCCGGCGCTGCCCCAGCGCGTGCTGGCCGAGCTGAGCGACAGGCGCGTCATGCGCACGCCCAGGCGTGCAGCGAAATGCGCACAGCGCTCTTCGAAGATGCGCCGCGCCTGGCGCTGCAGCCAGCTTTGCACCGCCTCGCGGATCTGGCGTGGCGTGGCGGTGTGCGGCAGACCGACGTGCAAGGTCAGGCGCGCCACGCCTGGCAACGTGTCCTCGGCGCAGCGCAGCTCGGCGCCCGTGCTGCGCGTGTCGAGCACCACGATCACAGGTTCTCCCAGGAACGGGATCGAGGTGCCGTCGCGCCATTCGACCCGTGCGGCCAGCTGGCGCCGCTGCCGCCCTTCCTGCTCCTGCAGCTTGGCCAGGACCCAGCGCGCCTTCTCCTGCAGGGCGGCCTCGACCTCGCCCAGGCCCACCCAGCGCGGTGCCGACACCACCAGGCCGTCGTCGCCGACGACGAAGCCGATGCTCTTGCGGCGCGCGCGCCGGAATTCGTAGGCCACGAGGTGGCCGTTCAGCAGGCTTTCACGGCTGGCGCGCGGATGCCGGAACGTGGTCGGCGTGGCGCCGAAGAGCTCCAGCTGGCCGGCATCGACGGCGCCGGGGGCCGCAGCCTTGGCCGACGCCCTCACGCAGTTTGCGGCGTGGCCGCCGCGGCGGGATAGGCCTCGGGGTCGAGCCGACGCATCTCGGCTTCGATCCATGCCTCGACCTCGCGCATCAGCTCTTCGGGCTGGCGGCCCTGGCTCGAAATCGGCCGCCCGATCGAAATGTCGATCACCCCGGGGCGCAGCAGAAAGCTCTTGCGCGGCCAGCAGCGCGCCGAGGTCACGGCGATCGGCACCACTGGCGCGCCGGCGGTGGTGGCCAGGCGCGTGGCGCCGGCTTTGTACACCCCCTGGGCGCCCCGCTCGGCGCGCGTGCCCTCGGGGAACATGATCACCCAATGCCCGCGTGCCAGCAGCGCCTGGCCCTGCGCAGCCACCTTGGCCCAGGCCTCGTTGCGGCGGCTGCGGTCGATGTGGATCATGTCCAGGCTGCCAATGGCCCAGCCGAAGAACGGGATGTAGAGCAGTTCGCGCTTGAAGACATACGCCAGCGGGTGCGACATCAGCGTCGGGAAGGCAAAGGTCTCCCACGCGGACTGGTGCTTCGGGGCCAGGATCACCGGTGCCAGCGGGTCGGCGGACGGCAAGTGCTCCATCCCGTGCACGCGATGGCTCACGCCGCAGATCACGCGGGCGCCCCAGACCACCACGCGCAGCCAGGCCACGCAGATCCAGTACAGGCGGTCGCCGCGCGTGACCAACGAGGCCAGCAGCACGGTCAGCGCATACGGCACCACCGTCACCGCCATCCAGGCGATGAACAAGGCCGAGCGCAACCGGGCGAGCATCAGTGTCGCGGCAGCGCGCCCGGGCGCGAGCCTGCGCCGGCGAGGCCGAGGGCTTCGTCTTCGCGGCTCAACAAGAAGTCGACGAAGGCGCCCAGGTCGGCATGCAACTGCACCCCCTCGATGCCGGCGCACCAATGTGCCAGTTCATCGGCGCCGAGCCCGGCGGCGCGCCCGGTCAGCAACAGGTGCGGCTGGCAACCGGCGGCCTGCGCGGCCTGCAAGTCGCGCGCGGTGTCGCAGACCATCGGCACATTCGCCAGTTCGCCCTCCAGGCCGTAACGCTCGGCGATCTTCAACATCAGGCCGGGCGAGGGCTTGCGGCAATCGCAGCCCGCCTCGGGCGTGTGGGGGCAGAAGAACACCGCATCGATGCGGCCGCCGTTCTCGGCCAGCGCCTGCATCATGCGGCGGTGCACCGCGTTCAGCGCGCCCATGTCGACCAGGCCGCGGCCGATGCCTGCCTGGTTGGTGGCGACCACCGCGTGCCAGCCGGCATGGTTCAGACGCGCCACCGCTTCGAGCGCCCCGGGAACGGGTTGCCACTCCTCGGGCGCCTTCACGTGGTCTTCGCGGTACACGTTCAACACCCCGTCACGGCCGAGGATCACGAGCTTGGGGTGCAGCGGGCCCATGGCGTGGCGATCAGGCGGCGAGCTTCGACAGGTCGGCGACGCGGTTCATCGCGGCATGCAAGGCGGCCAACAGGGCCAGACGGTTGGCGCGCAGCGCGGGCTCGTCGGCATTGACCATCACGCTGTCGAAGAACGCGTCGACCGGTGCCTTCATCGCAGCCAGCTGACGCAGGTGCGCGGTGTGGTCGCCGCGCTCGAAGGCCGCGTCGGCCGCGGCACCGACGTCCTGCAAGGCCGCGGCCAACGCGCGCTCCGCCGGCTCGACCAGCCGCGAGGCTTCGACGGCCGCGGCCGGGCTCGCGTCGCTCTTGCGCAGGATGTTGCCGATGCGCTTGTTGGCGGCCGCCAGCGAAGCCGCTTCGGGCAGGCTGGCGAACTCGCGCACGGCGGCCAGGCGGCGCGGCAGATCGGCATAGTGCGGCGCGCGCGCGCTGACCACGGCGTCGACCTGCTGGTGGCTGTAGCCCTGCTCGCGCAGGTAGCCGGCCAGACGCTCTTCGATGAAGGCGACCAGCTCCAAGCGCGCCTGCGGGGCCGTGTCGGCGTAGGCCGCGAAAGGTGCAAAGCCCGCGTCCATCAAGCCGTCGATCGACAGCGGCAGGGCCGCCTCGATCAGCATGCGGATGACGCCCAGCGCATGCCGGCGCAAGGCGTAAGGGTCCTTGTCGCCGGTGGGCCGCTCGCCCGCGCTGAACAGGCCGGCCAGCGTTTCGAGCTTGTCGGCCAGCGCCACCACCAGGCCAGCCGGGCTGCGCGCCAGCGTGTCGCCGGCAAAGCGCGGTTTGTAATGGTCTTCGATGGCCTGTGCCACCGCCTCGGACTCGCCGTCGTGGCGTGCGTAGTAGCCACCCATCACGCCCTGGAGTTCCGGGAATTCGCCGACCATGTCGGTCACCAGGTCGGCCTTGGCGAGTTCGGCAGCGCGATCGGCGGCCGCGGCCAACTCGGCGCCGCCGCTCAGGGCTGCGGCCGCACTCCACTGCTCGGCGATCTGGCGTGCGATCGCACGCACCCGCTGCATGCGGGCGCCCTGGGTGCCGAGCTTGCCGTGGTAGACCACCTTGTCGAGCGCGGCCACTCGGGCCGCCAGCGGCAGCTTGCGATCCTGGTCGTAGAAGAAGCGCGCATCGGCCAGCCGGGGCCGCACCACGCGCTGGTTGCCTTCGACGATGGCCCGCGGGTCTTCGGGCCGGATGTTGCTGACGACGAGGAACTGTTCGGTCAGGCGGCCGGCTTCGTCCAGCAGCGGAAAGTACTTCTGGTTGGCCTTCATCGTCAGCACCAGGCACTCGGCCGGCACCGACAGGAAGTCGGGTTCGAAGCGGCAGGCCAGCACGTTGGGCCGCTCCACCAGGGCGGTCACCTCGTCCAGCAGCGCCGGGTCGTCGATGGGACGCAGCCCTTGCCGCGCCGCGGCCTGGTGCAACTGGCGCAGCACCTCGGCGCGCCGGTCGGCGAAACCCGGGATGACGGCGCCGCGGCGCTCGAGCTGCGCCGCGTAGTCGTCGGCCTGCGCGATCTCGAGCGGCTCGGCCGGCCCTTCGAAGCGATGGCCGCGCGTGCAGCGGCCCGCCACCAGACCCAGCGCCGCGACCGGCACCACGTCAGCGCCGTGCAGGGCCAGCAGGCCGTGCACCGGGCGGGCGAACTGCACGCTCTGCCAACCGTCGGCCAGCTGGTAGGTCATCAGCTTGGGCACCGGCAAGCCGGCCAGGGCGGCGTCGAGTGCGGTCTGCAACCCGGTGGCCAGTGCCGCACCGGGCACGCGCACCGTCCAGAACAGCGATTCGGCCTTGCCGTCGGGCCGTCGCTCGACGGCGGCGGCAGCGGTTGCGTCGGCGCCGAGCGCCGCCAGCTTCTTCAGCAGGGCCGGCGTCGGCTGGCCGCTGCCGTCCAGGCCCACCGCCGCGGGCATCAGCTTGTGGGCCACGGTGCGGTCGGCCGCCCGGGCGCGCACTTGCGTGACGTGCACGGCCAGGCGGCGCGGCGTGGCGAATGTCTTCACGGCCGCGGTGTCATCGACGAAGCCTTGCGCCTTCAGGCTTGCGACGAGGGACGCGCCAAACGCCTCGCCCAGACGGTTCAGGGCCTTCGGCGGCAACTCCTCGGCCTGCAACTCGACCAGCAGGCTGCGCGCATCGCTCATGCGCGCACCGCCGGGTTCGCCTTGGCGGCCTTGGCCGCCATCGCTTCGAGCGTTTCGCGCGACCAGGCTGGCGGCGCCATCGGAAAGCCGAGCCGGGCGCGGCTGTCGACGTAGCTCTGCGCCACCGCGCGCGCCAGGTTGCGGATGCGGCCGATGTAAGCCGCGCGTTCGGTCACGCTGATGGCGCCGCGCGCGTCGAGCAGGTTGAAGGTGTGGCCGGCCTTGAGCAGTTGCTCGTACGCCGGCAGGGCGAGTTGCTGCGCCATCAGGTGCTTGCTCTGCTTCTCATGCGCGCCGAAGGCCGACAGCAGGAACTCG
>JAABTC010000109.1 GCA_011390055.1 Burkholderiales bacterium
CGCCACGTGCACGCGCTGCAGCGCTGCGCCGAGCACCTGGCCGCGGCCGAGCAGCACGCCTCGCGCGGCAATGCCGAACTCGAACTGCTGGCCGAAGCGCTGCGCTCGGCGCACGAGGCGCTGGGTGAGATCACTGGCGCATTCAGCGCCGACGACCTGCTGGGCGAGATCTTCGGGCGCTTCTGCATCGGCAAGTGAGCCTGCACTCCCCGGCGCCCCCGAACTGGGGCGGTTGTGGGCACGACGCGGGATTCCGATAATCCGCACCCATGGACATTCAAGACCTCCACGGCGCGGTGCAATCGTTGAACGCGCCCGACGCTTTCAAACCGCGGTTGTCGCTCGAACAGTGGCGTGCGTTCCAGACCTATCTGACACGTTACGAGATTCGCTCTGGGGACCTGCTTGTCAAGCAGGACGAGCACGACCGCACGATGTACCTGCTCGAGCGCGGCACGCTGCAGGTCTTCGTCAGCAACGCCAAGCCGGGGGTTTCGCGCCTGTCGATCCTGCGCGCCGGGTCGGTGGTCGGCGAGGCAGGGCTGTTCAGCGACCAGCCGCGCATGGCCAACGTCGAAGCCATGAGCGCCAGCGTGGTCTGGGCGCTGCGGGGCGTTCGGCTCGAGGAGCTGATCGCGCGCAACGCGCCGGTCGCGCTCGAAGTGATCCGGGCCGCCGCGGCGGTGATGGGCGTGCGCATGCGGGCCAACATCGAGCAGGGCCAAGCGGTCAGCTGATCCCCGCGGCGCGCGGCACCTGGTCGCCGCCCCTCAACGCCGCAGCAACTTTTCCTCGGCCAGCGCCAGCGCTTCCGGCAGCCCGGACAGCACCAGTGTGTCGCCCGCGCGCAGGCGTGCAGCGTCGTCGGCGGGGCCTACCGGTCCGCTGGCCTGGCGCAGCGAAACCACCTGCACGCCGACAGCGCCGAGCGCCTGCTGCCCCAGCGACTGACCGAGGCAGGGCGCGGCCGCCGGCAGGGTGAGACTCGTCAGGCGCGCCTGTTGCAGCTCTTCCACGGTGTCGTCGTCGGCGCCATGGAAGTAGCCGCGCAGCAGACCGTAGCGCGCATCGCGGGCATCGCGCGCGATGCGGATCACCCGCCGCATCGGCACGCCCACCAGGGCCAGCGCATGGCTGGCCAGCATCAACGAGCCCTCGATGGCTTCGGGCACCACCTCGGTCGCGCCGGCGGCCTTCAGGCGGTCGAGGTCGCTGTCGTCGACGGTGCGCACGACGACGGGCACGTGCGCCGCATGCGAACGCACCACCTCGAGGATCTTCAAAGCGGAGGGGGTGTCGTGGTAGCTCACCACCACCGCGCTGGCCCGTGCCAGGCCGGCGGCCATCAAGCTGCGCAGGCGCGCGGCGTCGCCGAACACCACGCTCTGGCCTGCGGCGGCCGCCTGGCGCACGCGGTCGGGGTCGAGGTCGAGCGCCATGTAGGGGATCTTTTCGCCGTCGAGCAGCCGCGCCAGGTTCTGCCCGCTGCGCCCGTAACCGCAGATGATCACGTGCGACTCGGTGGCAATCGACTTCTTGGCGATCGACGTCAGCGCCACCGACTGCAGCAGCCAGTCGGTGGCCGAGAGGCGCGCCACGATGCGGTTGCTGTACATCACGACAAAGGGCGTGGCCAGCATCGAGAGCACCATGCTGGCCAGCACGGGGCTGAGCCACTCCTTGGCCACCAGGCCCGCCTCGCTGCCCAGCGTCAGCAGGATGAAGCCGAACTCTCCGGCCTGCGCCAGGTACAGCCCGGTGCGCAGCGCGACGCCAGGTGGTGCGCCGAAGGCACGCGCCAGCACGGCCACCAGCCCGGCCTTGGCGATCACCGGCAGGCACGACAGCAGCAGCACCAGCAGCCACTGGTCGAGCACAGGCCGCCAGTCGAGTTTCATGCCGATGGTGATGAAGAACAGGCCCAGCAGAACATCGTGGAAGGGCCGGATGTCGGTCTCGACCTGGTGCTTGTATTCGGTCTCGGCCACCAGCATGCCTGCCACGAAGGCGCCCAGCGCCAGGGAGAGTCCGGCGTGTTCGGTGAGCCAGGCCAGGCCCAAGGTGATCAGCAGCAGGTTCAGCACGAACAGCTCTTCGCTCTTGCGCCGCGCCACCTGTGTCAACCACCAGCGCATCACCTGCTGCCCGCCGGTCAGCAACAGCACCAGCAGCACGGTGGCCTTCAGGACCGCCCAGCCGAGCGTGGCCGCCATGTCGCCCCCCGTGCTGCCGAGCGCCGGGATCAGCACCAGCAGCGGCACGACGGCCAGGTCCTGGAACAGCAGCACGCCCATCACGCGCTTGCCGTGTTCGGTTTCCAGCTCCAGGCGGTCGGCCATCAATTTGACGACGATCGCGGTGGACGACATCGCCACCGCGCTGCCCAGCACCAGCGCGCCCGCGAAGCCCAGCTCCCAAGGCCGCGCGGCGTACGAGAACAGCGCGATCAGCAGCGCATTGCCGAGCAAGGCGCCGACGATGGTCAGCATCACCTGCGACAGCCCGAGGCCGAACACCAGCGAGCGCATCGCGCGCAGCTTGCGCAGGTTGAACTCCAGGCCGATGACGAACATCAGGAAGACGACGCCGAATTCGGCCAGGTACTCGACCGCTGCCGAGTCGCGCGCCAGCGCCAGCGCGTTCGGCCCGATCAGCACGCCGACCGTCAGGTAACCGAGGATCGGCGGCAGCTTGAGCGAGCGGCACGCCACCACGCCGAGCACGGCGGCCACCAGGTACAGCAGGACGAGTTCGAGGGTCGATGCCATCGGTTGGAGCCAGGAACGTCCAAGGCCCGCGGCCTAGAATCGCCCGCCAAGTAAACCACGAGTGCCGTGCAACCTCCTTCGACCACCGCGGTTCCGCCTGCCACCTTCGATGCCGGTCGCGCGCTGATGCTGGCCGCGCAGACCCTGGACATCGAGGCGGCCGCGCTGTCGGGGGCCAAGCAGCGCCTGGGCAACGGCTTCGCGCGCGCGGTGCAGGCGATGCTCGCCTGCCGCGGCCGCGTCGTCGTGATGGGCATGGGCAAGAGCGGCCATGTCGGGCGCAAGATCGCCGCCACGCTCGCGTCCACCGGCACACCCGCGATGTTCGTGCACCCGGCCGAGGCCAGCCACGGCGATCTGGGCATGGTGACGCCCGGCGACATCGTCATCGCGATCTCCAACTCCGGCGAGAGCGATGAACTGAACGTCATCGTGCCCGTGCTGCGGCGCCTGAAGGTGCCGCTGATCGCGCTGACCGGCAAGCCGGGCTCCACGCTGGCGCGCCACGCCGACATGGTGATCGAGAGCACGGTCGAGCAGGAGGCCTGCCCGCTCAACCTGGCACCCACCGCCAGCACCACCACGCAGATGGCCCTGGGCGACGCCCTGGCCGTGGCCTTGCTCGATGCGCGCGGGTTTCGCGAGGAAGACTTCGCGCGATCGCACCCCGGCGGCGCGCTCGGCCGCAAGCTGCTGATCCACGTGCGCGACCTGATGCGCCAGGGTGAGGAGGTGCCGAGGGTCGGACCCGAGGCCGGCTTGAACGACGTGCTGCGCCAGATGACCGGCAAGGGCCTGGGCTTCACCGCGGTGGTCGACGCTGCCGATGCTGTGCTGGGCATCTTCACCGACGGCGACTTGCGCCGGCTGATCGAACGCGGCGCCGACCTGCGCAGCCTGCGTGCCAGCGACGTGATGCACCGCCAGCCGCGCCGGGTCGCCGCCGATGCGCTGGCCGTGGAAGCCGCCGACCTGATGGAGCAACACCGCATCACCAGCGTGCTGGTGATCGAGGGCGAGCCGCCACGCCTGGTCGGCACGCTCAATTCCAACGACCTGATGCGCGCGAAGGTCATCTAGTGCCGGCCTTGAGTTTTGCGCCCGAGCTGCTGCTGAAGGCCCAGGGCCGCGGGCTGGGTTTGAAAGCCGCGTTGTTCGACGTCGACGGCGTGCTGACCGACGGGCGCCTGTACATCGGCGAGCAAGGTGAAACGGTCAAGGCCTTCTCGGTGCTCGACGGCCAGGGCCTGAAGCTGCTGGTTGCCGGCGGCATCCTGCCCTTGATCGTCACCGGTCGCGATTCACCGGCCGTGAGGCGACGCGTGGACGACCTCGGGCTGGCGCACGCGGTCTATGGCGCGCACGACAAACTCGCCGCCGCGGACGCGCTGTTGAGCAGCCTGCAGCTCGGCTGGGACGAGGTGGCCGTCATGGGCGACGACTGGCCCGACCTGCCCTTGATGGCACATGCGGCGTTCTGCTGTGCACCGGCCAACGCCCATGTCGAAGTGCGCGCGGTTGCCCACCATGTCACCCAGGCGCGCGGCGGCGAAGGCGCAGCGCGCGAATGTTGCGATCTGCTGTTGATCGCCGCGGGGCGATACGCCGCGCTGTTGCGCGGCCACCAGACCACGCTCGACCGCGCCTGAGCGCACCCGGTCGTCGGCGAACTGCTCAGCGAACCGCGATGGACATCGACACCCTGTTGCAGCCGCTGGACGAACTGCCGGCGGCCACCACGCCGCCGCGGCCGCGCCAGCCCTGGCACTGGCGGCTGCGCCAGACGATCTCCGCCTACCTGCCGTTGCTGCTGATGGCGATGCTGGCCCTCGGGACCTGGTGGTTGGTGCAGAACACGCCGAGCCCGGAATCGCCGCGCGCAGCCGCCGCGCCGCGCCATGAACCCGACTACACGATGCAGGGCTTCACGCTGCAGCGATTCGACGCCGCCGGCCGGTTGCGGGTGCAGGTGCAAGGCCAGCAGCTGCGCCATTACCCCGACACCGACACGCTCGAAATCGATGCCGTGTCGATCCGCGCACTGGGCCCAGACGGCACCGTCACGCGTGCGGTGGCGCAGCGCGCCGTGGCCAAAGGCGATGCCAGCGAAGTGCAGTTGCTTGGCGGCGCCCAGGTCATCCACGAAGCCACCGCGCAGAGTCGGCAGATCGAATTCGAGAGCGAGTTCCTGCATGCCTACCTCGACACCGAGCGGCTGCGCTCGCACCTGCCCGTGCGCCTCACCCAGGCCGGCAGCGAGTGGCGCGTCGGCTCGATCGACTACGACCACCCGACGCGCTTGGTGCGCCTGGGCCCGCCGGTGCGGGCGCGGCTCGAGGTGCCGCGCCGGTGAGTGCGCGCCTGGTGTTCCTGACCGGGGCGTCGAGCGGCATCGGGCAGGCGCTGGCGGCGCATTACGCAGCGGCCGGCTGGCGGCTGGCACTGGCGGTGCGCAGGGTCGACGAAACCAGGGCCTGGGCCCACGCCCAAGGCCTCGGCCCGGAACGCTGCCAGGTCTACCCCGCCGACGTGCAGGACATCGACAGCATCGTCGCCGCGGGGCAGCGGTGCATCGACGAATTTGGCCTGCCCGACGTGGTTATCGCCAGCGCCGGCATCAGTGTCGGCATGGACACGGCGGTGCGCGCCGACCTCGACGTCATGCGCGACACTTTCGCGGTCAACAACCTCGGACTGGCCGCCACGTTCCATCCCTTCGTTCGCGCGATGCGCGAGCGCGGCAGCGGCCGCCTGGTCGGCATCGCCAGCGTCGGCGCCATCCGCGGGATGCCAGGCCACGGCGCGTACTGCGGCAGCAAGGCCGCCGTGATCGCGTACTGCGAAAGCCTGCGCGGCGAGTGTCGCGGCAGCGGTGTGCAGGTGGTCACGCTGGTGCCAGGCTACATCGCCACACCGCTGACGGCGGCCAACCCCTACCCGATGCCGTTCCTGATGCAGGCGCCTGCGTTCGCCGAATGCGCGTTCGAGGCCATCGAACGCGGCCACAGCTACCGCGTGATTCCCTGGCCGATGGGGTGGGTCGCGAAGGTGCTCAGGATGCTGCCGAACCGCTGGTTCGACCGGCTCTTTGCCGGGCGCGGGCGCAAGCCCCGGCGCGGCGCTGCCTCCCCGCCGGCCGCCTGAAGACGGCGGCTTGCGTCGGTGCCGGGTGCCGACTACAGTGCGCACGTTCGTCGGCCTCGTGAAATCCGCCGGGTGCCGCGCGCCGCCCCGCAAGGAGGTTCCCATGATCCAGATCGACATCCTCGGGTAGCGGCCCTCGCAGCCTTGCTTGCGCGTCTGGCCTGCCTCTGCAGGCCGCATGCACCCCCAGATCATGGGCATCCGCGCGCAGGCCGCGCCGGTGCCGGGAACCACGCAATGAACTTCCGTGTTGGCAAGCGGCTGCTGGCTGCCTGCGTTTTTTTCTTTGCCTGCACCGCCGTGCAAGCGCAACCGCGAGCGGTCGACCTTGACGCTGCCGAACGCATCCGCGTCGATGGCCGCCTCGAAGAAGCCGCGTGGCAGCGGGCGCCGCAGCATGCCGACTTCGTGCAGTACCTGCCTCTCGATCGACGACCGCCACCGAGCGGCTACCGCACCACGCTGCAGGTGGTTGCCGAGCCCGACGCGCTGGTCATCGCGATCCG
>JAABTC010000011.1 GCA_011390055.1 Burkholderiales bacterium
ACAAGGTGGTGGGCCTGGAGGTCGGGGCCGACGATTACATGACCAAGCCGTTCGACCTGCGCGAGCTGGTGGCGCGCGTGAAGGCGGTGCTGCGCCGCTTGTCCCCGCCCTCGGCAGCCTCGAACCCGCACGAAACGCGCCTGGCGGGCACGGCGGGCCTGTCCGAACTCGCTCAAAGCCCCAGCGATGCCCGCGCCGCCCGGCTGCGCTTTGCAGGCTGGCAACTCGACACCGCCGCGCGCAGCCTGACCAGCCCGCAGGGCGTCGAGGTGGCGTTGACGGGCGGCGAGTTCGACCTTTTGCAGGTCTTCGCCCGGCATGCAGGGCGCGTGCTGTCGCGCGACTTCCTGCTCGAGCAGACGCGCGGCCGCGAAGCCGGGCCATTCGATCGCACGATCGACGTACAGGTGGGGCGGCTGCGCAAGAAACTGGAGTCCGAGACGCAGGCACCGCAGTTGCTGAAATCGGTCCGTGGGGCCGGCTACATCCTGGTGCCCCCGGTCGAAGCCCTTTGAACACCCACCACGTTCGCACGCGATGACCGCTCCGCCCGCGCCGCACCCGACGCTGCCGTCGACGATCGACGAGCACAGCGTCTTCCGCTCGCTGTTCGCCGCGAACCCCGACGCGCTGATCGTGGCCGATGCGCGCGGCTTGATCGTGCTGGCCAACCCGGCCGCTGCCGAGTTGCTCGGCTACAGCGTGGCCGAGCTGGTGGGCTTGAATGTCGACGCGCTGGTGCCCGACGTGACGCGGCCGCGCCATGCCGCCTACCGTGCTGGCTACGCACGCCACCCGCGGCCGCGCCCGATGGGCACCGAGATGGCGCTGGTGGCCAAGCGGTGCGACGGCTCCGAGGTGATGGTCGAGATCGCACTCAGCCCGCTGCAGAACCACGGCCTGCCGCTGGTGGTGGCGGCCATCCGGGGCATCGGCGCCTACCCGCGCGTCAAGCAGGCGCTGCAGCGCGCACGCTACGGCGAACACCTGGCCCAGCTCGGTCGCCTGGCGGTCGACTCGCGCGACCCGCAGGTGCTGCTCGAAGAGGTGCCTGCGATCGCAGCCCAGGCCTTGCAGGTCGACCAGGCCGTGGTGTTCCTGCTCGAAGCCGACCGCCTGCGGTTCCGCGTGGCCAGCGCTGTCGGTGCGCTGGGCAGCGAAGAGGTCGGCAGCGGCGTCGCCAACCGTCCCGACACGCCGCAGGGTTTTGTGCTGGCCGAAGAGCAACCGGTGATCGTCGAGGACTACCGCGCCGAGCGTCGTTTCGAGGTGCCTGGGGCCTACCTGGACGCGGGCCTGGCCAGTGGGCTGGCGGTACCGCTGATGGACCGCGGCAAGGCGATCGGCGCCCTCGAGGTGCGCGCCCGCGAAGCTCGGCGCTTCGGTGACGACGAACTGCGGTTCCTGCAGTCGTTGTCGAACCTGCTGTCCACGCGCCTGCAGCGTGCCCAGTCCGAAGAGGCGCTCAACCACGCGCAGCGGCTCGAAAGCGTGGGTCAATTGACCGGTGGCATCGCGCACGACTTCAACAACCTGCTCACCGTCATCCAGGGCAACCTGCAGGTGCTCGAGGAGCTGCCCGAGCTCGCTGACCATGCGTGGGGGCAGCAGCTGGTCGGCGCCGCGACGCGCGCCACCAAGCGTGGCGCCGAGCTGACGGGCAAGCTGCTGGCGTTCTCGCGCCGCCAAGTGCTCCAACCCACGCCGGTCGACGTGAGCCGTCTGCTGCACTCGCTGGCCGACATGCTGCGGCGCACACTCGACCAGCGCATCCGCATCGACGTCGAGGTTCCGGCCGACTGCCCTGCGGCGCTGGCCGATCCGGGGCAGCTCGAAGCGGCGCTGTTGAACATCGCGATCAACGCTCGCGACGCGATGCCCGAAGGTGGCCACTTGCGCTTCCAGGCCACGCCGTGTGCGGTGTTGCCACGCGAAGTGAGCGACGAGCTCGAGGGGCAGGCCGCGCCCGACGCCGGTTTCGTCGCGATCTCGATCGTCGACACCGGCAGCGGGATGCCCGACGAGGTCAAGGAGCGCGCCTTCGAGCCGTTCTTCACGACCAAGGAGGCCGGGCGCGGCACGGGTCTGGGCCTGAGCACGGTGTATGGCTTCGTCAAGCAGTCAAAGGGCGCGATCGCGATCGACAGCCGTTTGGGCGTCGGCACCGCGTTGACGCTCTACATCCCCCGCCCGGGAAAGGACGAAGCGCCGGTCGCCGACGACGGCAGCGCCGGCCAGGGCGTGCCCGAAGGACTTGCGGTGCTGCTGGTCGAAGACGAGCCCGAAGTGCGCGCGGTCGTCAGCACCTTCCTGCAAACGCTGGGCTGCAAGGTCACCGCGGTCTCGAGCGGCGAGCAGGCGCTGTTGGCGCTCGGCCCCGAGGCTCGTTACGACCTGCTGCTGACCGACATCGCGCTGGGCCCCGGCATGCGCGGCACCGAGCTGGCACGCCAGGCGCAGGAGCGCTGGCCGGCGCTGGCCGTGCTGCTGATGTCGGGCTTTTCCTCGGAGCTGCTCGAGGCTGACCGCAACGCCCCGCCGAGCTGGGACTTGCTGCGCAAACCGTACTCGCGCGACGAGCTCACTCGGGCCATCGCCGGGGTCCTTGCACCGCGAAGCTGAACCTGCGCGCCATGCAGCGCGTTATTGCAACGTCGGCACAGGCGCCAGACAGCGTTCGACGAACGTCGACAAGGCCCGGACATCCGGGATGCTGACATCGCGGCGGCCCTTTTCATGGAAGGCGATCAAGTTGTCGCGGGCCAGCTTCGACAGCGCCCGGCTGACGGTTTCGAGCGTCATGCCGAGGTAGTTGCCGATCTCGGCGCGCGTCAGGCGCAACGTGAAGTGGTCGGTGCGCAGGCCGCACTGGGCCAGCGACTCGGCCCAGTAACGCAGGAAGTCGGCCACCCGCGCATCGGCAGGCAGGGTGCACACCGACATCAGCGAATCCCGCGCCGGTGCGATTTCGCGGCTCATCGCGGCATGCAGCACCGGCAGCAGCGTCGCCTCGCGGGCGCAGGCCGCCATCAGCTCGGCGTACGGGATGGCCCAGACTTCGCCGGTGTCCATCGCGATCGCATCGCAAGCGTAGCTGCCGCGGGCGATGCCATCGAAGCCGAGCCAGTCGCCACGGAACTTGAACCCGACCACCTGCTCGCGGCCGTCGGCCGACTGGTTGACGATCTTGAAAAAGCCGGAGTTGACGATGTAGAGGCAGCCGAAGCGGCCACCGCCCTGGTGGACCAGATCGCCTGCATGCACCACGCGTCGCTGTGGCGCGAGCAGGTCGTTGAGCAGGCGCAGCGTGTCGCCGACCTGCCGGCATTCGTCTGAAACCTCGGCGCGGCTGGCTCGGCGGGTTCGATCGGGGAGGGTGGCATCGACCGGCCCCCGGGCGCCGCGGGAGCCGACGGGCAGCGGAGCGGTGGCGGCAGCGGTGGCGGTGTTGAGCATGGAGTCTCCTCGGGCGGCAGGGGCGTTGGCGGGTGCATGGATGCTAGGAAAGGGCCGACAACGCCGCGCCAACGGCGTGTGCCACTCGGTGACGGTGCGTGAACGGCACGTGAACGGCGCGTGACGCACCGGCAGGCTCCCGTCGCGAGACCTTTGGGTTGACGCACGTCAACGATCTCGCACGTCGCCTGCCTAGACTGGCCTCACCGTGCAGCCTCGGCATGAGCGCACGGGTATCCATGCACCCCTGTCTCAGCCACCCCGGCGCCCTGGCCGTCGCTCCGATCGCACCGCGTGATGCGAGCGTCGTGCTCGAACAAGCGCGCGCATTGCAACTCGCTGCCCGCGCCGGTGGCTTGCGTGCGTCGCTGCGCGGGCGCTACTTCGGCCTGATGTGCCAGCTCGACGGTGACGATGCGGCCCTCTTCCGCCGTGCGGCCACGGAGCTGGGCGCGCGTGTGGCCTACGTCCGCCCGAGCCTGGGCGCGTCGAGCACGCCGCAGGATCTCCAGCACACCGCGCGCATGCTGGGGCGGCTGTACGACGCGATCGAGTGCCAGGGGCTGCCGGCCACGCTGGTGCAGCAGATCGGCCTCGACGCGGGCGTGCCGGTGTACGACGGTATCGCCTGCGAAAACCACCCGACCGCCCAACTCGTCGCCCAGCTCGACGGCGAAGGTTCGCCCGCCGACAAGCGCCGCTTCGTGCTGCAGGCCGCGCTGCTCAGCACGCTGGCGTGAGCGTGGCGCCGACCCGGGGCCCGGCTCGGCTCAGGGGGTGATCGCCACCTTCAACACGCCATCACGCTGGTGGCCGAACAGCTCGTAGGCCTTCTCGATGTCGTCGAGCTTGAAGCGGTGCGTGACCATCGCGCTCAAGTCGACGCGTTCGGATTCGATCACCGACATCAGGCGCCGCATGCGCTCCTTGCCGCCCGGGCACAGCGAGGTCACGATCTGGTGGTCGCCCAAGCCGGCGGCGAAGGCGCCCAGCGGGATGGTCAGGTCGGTGGAGTAGACGCCCAGGCTGGACAAGGTTCCGCCCGGCCGCAGCACGCGCAGGCAGGCCTCGAACGTCGCCTGCGTGCCGAGCGCTTCGATTGCCACATCCACGCCGCGCCCGCCGGTCAGGCGCAGGATCTCTTCGACGGGGTCGGTGCGGCTGCCGTCGACCACGTGGTCGGCGCCCATGCGGCGGGCGATCTCCAGCCGGTTGGGCAGGCGGTCCACGCCGATCACCGTGGTGGCGCCGCTCAGCTTGGCGCCGGCCGTCGCACACAGGCCGATCGGCCCCTGCGCGAACACCGCCACCGTGTCGCCGATGCGGATGCCCGCGCGCTCGGCGCCGCTGAAGCCGGTCGACATGATGTCCGGGCACATCAACACCTGCTCGTCGCTCAACCCGTCAGGCACCGGGGCCAGGTTGGCCATGGCATCGGGCACCAGCACGTACTCGGCCTGGCAGCCGTCGATGGTGTTGCCGAACTTCCAGCCGCCCATCGGCTTCCAGCCGTGCGCCGTGCCGGCACCATCCTGCGAGCTCTGGCCGCACAGGCAGGCATGGCTCCAGCCACTGGGTGTGATGGCGCCGGCGATCACGCGCTGGCCTTCGCGGTAGCCCTGCACCGCCGAGCCGAGATGGTGAATCACGCCGACCGGCTCGTGGCCGACCGTCAGGCCGCGCGCCACCGGGTACTCGCCCTTGAGGATGTGGATGTCGGTGCCGCAGATCGTGGTCGTGCTGACCTTGATCAACGCGTCGAGCGGGCCGACATCGGGAATGCGCTTGTCCTCGAGGACGATGCGTCCGGGCTCGACGAACACGGCTGCCTTCATCATGACCATGGTTCTCTCCTGCAAGGGGGTTCCTCGCAGTCTGGCGTCCGGTCCACGGGTGCGCTTGATCTGCGTCAAGCGCCCCGGCCCACGTCAAGCCAAGACGGCTGGCTTCGCAACCTGTCGGAGCAGGCGCCGCGTCACCGGGCCCGGTCGAAGACCACGCTGATCAGCAGTGGAACCAGCGCGCCCAGGCAGATCGCGGCCAGCACGTCCGAAGGCCAATGCACGCCGAGAATCAGGCGTGAGAGCGCCACCAGGCCGGTCCAGACCAGCGCCAGTGCCATGGCCAGACTGGCAGCCGGCGGGCGCATGCGTGCCACGCACAGCGCCGCGGCGGTCGCGAAGGCCGCGGTGCTGAGCGTGTGTCCGCTCGGAAAACTCGAGCCCAGGTAGGACTCGGTTTCCCACAGACTGGGGCGGGCGCGGCCGACCGCCGCCTTCATGCTCCAGATCACGACGGTCGCTGCGGCCAGCGAGCCGCCCAGCAAGCCCGCCTCCAGACGCCGGCCGGCCTTGAGCAGCAGCAGGGTCGCGATGCAGGCGACCGGGATCAGCAGGACGGCCGAGCCGCTCAGCGTGACCGCACGGAAGAACCCCCTCAGCCCGGCCGGCACGTGGTCGCGCACGAACCACAGCAAGGCTTCATCCACGGGCCCGGATTCCTGCGCGACCACGTCTTCGATGACCTTGATGCCGACCACCGCGAGGGTCAGCACGCTCAACACCGCGACCCGGCGCCGGCCCAGGTGGTCGGCCCAGTGGGGTCGCCTGCGTCGGGTGTAGGCCCCCAGCACCAGGTAGGCGCAGGTGACGAAGAACCCGAGCTTGACGAGGTCGAACGCGACGTCGTACAGCATGGCTCAGCGGGCGCGGCGGCGCCCCAGCAGCTTGCGCGCCTCGCTGAACCACACCACCCCGCTGGCCATCGCCACGCACACCAGCCACTGCAGCCACGTCAGGGGCACGGTGCCGAACGCGAGGTTGAGGAAGCCGACGTGCACCACCGCCACCTGCAGCAGCGCCGACAGCGCCACCGCGCCCCACAGCCAGAGGTTGTCGAACAGGTGCGTGAAAGCGCTGGCGGTGTCCGAGCGTGCGATGAAGCAGCCGAACAGGCTGGTGAAGACCAGCACCGTGAAGCCCGCCGTGCGCGCGGTGGCGAGGTCTTCGCGGCCTTCGAGCAGGCCGCCGGGCAGGAACAGGTCCATCGTCAGCAGCGTCAGCACGGCGATCACCAGGCCGGTCTGGATCACGCTGGCCCACATGCGCGCGTCGATCACCCGCTCGCCGACCGGGCGCGGCTGGCGGTCCATCAGGTCGTCGGCGGGCGGGTCGACGCCCATCGCGAGTGCCGGCCCCGAATCGGTGACCAGGTTGATCCACAGCAGCTGGGTGGCCAGCAGCGGCAGCACCACCGCACCGCCGGCGGTGGCATCCAGCCCGATGACGCCGGCGCCGACAACGCCCAGGAACACCGTCAGCACTTCACCCATGTTGGTCGAGAGCAGGTAGCGCAGGAACTTGCGGATGTTGTCGAGGATGGCGCGGCCTTCGCGCACGGCCTGGACGATGGTGGCGAAGTTGTCGTCGGCCAGGATCATCTTGGCGGCCTCCTTGGTCACCTCGGTGCCGGTCCGGCCCATCGCCACGCCGATGTCGGCAGCCTTCAAGGCCGGAGCGTCGTTGACGCCGTCGCCGGTCATCGCCACCACGCTGCCCCCAGCCTGCAGCGCGTCGACGATGCGCAGCTTGTGCGCCGGCGACACGCGGGCGTACACCGAGGTCGCGCGCACCGCCTCGGCGAACGGCGCGGCCTCCAGCGCATCGAGTTCGAGCCCGGTCAGCGCGGCCGCGCCGGGCGCGACGATGCCCAGGTCGGCGGCAATGCGCGCGGCGGTGCGTGGATGGTCGCCGGTGATCATGATCACGCGGATGCCCGCGCGGCGCGCTTCGGCGATCGCCAGCGCCGCCTCCTTGCGCGGCGGGTCGATCATGCCGACCGTGCCGACGAAGATCAGGTCGCGCTCCAAGCCTTCGCCCGCCGCCGCGTCCTCGCCCGCATCGAGCGGCCGGTAGGCCACGCCGAGCGTGCGCAGGGCCGCATCGGTCATCGTCTCGACATCGGCCTGCAGGCGCGCGCGCAGCGCCGGATCCAGGGCGACCACCTCGAGGCCCACCCGTGCGCGGTTGCAGCGGCCCAGCAAGACGTCGGGCGCACCCTTGGTGATGGCCACGATCTGGTCGCCGTGCTCGTGGTCGCGCTCGATCGTCGTCATGAGCTTGCGCTCGGAGGTGAACGGCACCTCGCCGATGCGCTCGAAGCGGCGCTGGCGCCGTGCGCTCACCGCGCCGTGCGCCAGCTTGCGTTCGGCCACCAGGAAGGCCGCTTCGGTCGGGTCGCCATGGATCTCCCAGGCGCCGTCCGCCCCCTGGCGCAGGTCGGCGTTGCCGGCCAGGCTGCCGCCGCTCAGCACGACAATGTTTTCTGCGCGCAGCGGCCCCTCGGCCAACTCGGCACCGTCGTGCTCGACGCGGCCTTCGGGTGCGTAGCCGACGCCGCTGACCTGGGTCGCGCCCGAGGCCGTCATCACGCGCTCGATCGTCATCTCCGAGCGCGTCAGGGTGCCGGTCTTGTCGGAGCAGATGACCGAGGCGCTGCCCAACGTCTCGACCGACGACAGGTTCTTGACGATCGCGTGGTGCCGGGCCATGCGCTGCACGCCGAGCGCCAGCACCACCGACAGGATCGCGGGCAGGCCCTCGGGCACAGCGGCCACGGCCAGCGCCACGCCAAGCAGCAGGACATGCACCACGTCGGCCGGGCTGCGCGTCTCGGAGACCAGCAGGATCGTGGCCACGACGACGACCGCGATGACCACGACCGCCAGCCCCAGCGTGCGCCCGATGCGGGCCACCTCCTCCTCGAGCGGCGTCGGCTCGGCCGCGGTCGCTTCGAGCAGCGTCGCGATCCGGCCCATCTGCGTGGCCATGCCGGTGGCGGTGACCACCGCGCGCCCGGCGCCCTGCACCACCGCCGTGCCCTTGAACACCATGCCACGCTGGTCACCGAGCGCGGCCGGGGCCGGCAGGCTGTCAGTCGCCTTGAGCACGGCTTCGCTCTCGCCCGTCAGCGAAGCTTCCTGCACGCGCAGGCTGGTGGCCTGGACCAGGCGCGCATCGGCGCCGACGGCATCGCCCTCGGCCAGCACGAGCAGGTCGCCCACCACCAACTCGGCGCTCGGCACACGCTGCGCCAGGCCGTCACGCAAGACCGCCGACGTGACCGCCGTCATGCGCGACAGGGCCGCCACTGCGTTTTCGGCCTTGGCTTCCTGCACATGGCCCAGCACGCCGTTGAAGATCACGATCGATGCGATCACGATGGCGTCGACCGGCCAGCCCCGCCGGCCTTCGATGAACCAGGCCACCACGGCGATGACCACCGCAGCGAGCAGCAGGTAGATCAGCGGATCCTGGAACTGCGCCAGGATGCGGCGCCAGGCGGGATGCCGCGGGGCCGACTCCAGCTGGTTGGGTCCGTGCTCTGCAAGCCGGCGCGCAGCCTCCGCCGAGGTCCAGCCGTGCTCGAGATCGGCGCCGAGCGCACTCGCCACCTCACCGGCGTCCAGCAGCGACGGATCGCCCAGCGTCGCGCCGCCTGGCTTCACGGGGCCACCAAGGCCGCAGTGTGGCGCGCGATCTCCTCGTCTTCCTGCGAGGCGAGCACCTGCACCGAGGGGCCCCGGGCCTGCGCATCGAGACCGGCCCAGGCCAGCCCGCGGCAGATCTCGGCCCGCACGGCCGCGTCGTTCTCGCCGATGCCGCCAGTGAAGACCAGCCGGTCGATGCCGCCAAGCACCGCGACCATCGCGGCAACCTGCTTGCGCACGGCCATGACGTACATCTCGATCGCCAGCCGGGCCTCGGCGTGGGCGGCCTCGGCCGCGTGCAACTCGCGCATGTCGCCCGAGATGCCCGAGATGCCCAGCAGGCCCGAGGCATGGTCCACCAGGTTCTGCAGCGCGGGGGCATCCAGGCCCTGTTCGCGCAGCAGGTAGAGCAGCACGCCGGGATCCAGGTCACCACTGCGCGTGCCCATGATCAAGCCGCCGGTCGGCGTCAGGCCCATGCTGGTGTCGATCGACCGGCCCGCCCTCACCGCGGTGACGCTGGCCCCGTTGCCGAGGTGGGCGATGACCATGCGCTGCGGCAGATCAGCGCCGAGCTGGCGCACGATCGACTCGAGCGACAGGCCGTGGAAACCGTAGCGCTGCAGCCCCTGGGCATGCAGATGGCGGGGAATCGGCAGTCGGCCCGCCACTTCGGGCATGCCAGCGTGAAAACAAGTGTCGAAGCACGCCACCTGGGGCCGCCTGGGGTAACGCTGCTGCGCATCGCGGATGATCGTCAGCGCCGTGGGCATGTGCAACGGCGCGAAGGCGGCAGCCGCCTCGAGCTGCGCCAGCACTGCCGCGTCGATCACGGCATGCTGGCGCAGTGCCGGGCCGCCGTGCACGATGCGGTGGCCGACGGCATCGGGCCGGGGCATGCCGGGTTGCGCCAGCGCAGCGGCCACGCGGGCGATGGCGTCTTCGGGGGTCCCACCATCGACCGTGTCGCTCAGCAACGCCTCGACCCCGTGCGAATCGACGCGGTACAGGCCGAACTTGAAGGAGGACGATCCGCTGTTCAATGCCAGGATGTTCATCGGGCGCGCGCTTTCAGCAGCGCCGCGGGCGCCTACCGCTCAATTCTCGCGGATCAGGCGCAATGCCGTGCGGCAGCGGCCCACCCGGTGACAATGACCTGACCCGCTGACATTCCCTGGACGCACCATGCTCAAGTTCTACTACTCGCTCGCCCCCAACCCGATGAAGGTGGCGCTGTTCCTCGAAGAGGCCGGCCTGCCCTACCAGGCCATTCCGGTGGACACGCGCAAAGGCGAACAGCATGCGGCCGGGTTCACCGCGCTGAACCCGAACGCCAAGGTGCCGGTGATCGTGGACGGCGCGACGACCGTGTTCGACAGCAACGCGATCCTGTTGTACCTGGCGGAAAAGACCGGCCAGTTCCTGCCAGCGCCGCAAGACCGCGGGCCGATGCTGTCGTGGCTGATGTTCGTTGCCTCGGGCATCGGGCCCTACACCGGCCAGTGCGTGCACTTCAAGCATTACGCGCCCGAGAAGATCGACTACGCGATCAACCGCTACGACTTCGAAGCCTGGCGCCACTGGAAGATCCTCGACGCGCACCTGGCGGACCGGCCGTGGATGGCAGGCGAGCGCTACACGCTGCTGGACATGGCGGTGTGGGGTTGGTGCCGTGCCGTGCCCTTCGCGCTCGGCGACACTGCCTGGGCGCAGCTGCCGCACGTCAAGCACCTGTTCGACGCAGTGAATGCGCGTCCCGCGGCCGAACGCGCCGCCGCGCTGAAAGACCGGCACGCCTTCAAGACCGAGATGGACGACGACGCGCGGCGCGCGATGTTTCCGCAGAACGAGCGCCTCAAAAGCTGAGCTTCGATCGCGCAGGACTTGCTCTGCAGCGGCGTCAGGATTTTCAATGACAGCGACCGGCGCTTTCTGGCCACCCCTTTTCCTGGCCTGGCTGATCGCTCTGCTCGCCACCGCGGGCGCGATCTTCCTGGGTGAAGTGATGGGCATGACGCCGTGCGTGTTGTGCTGGTACCAGCGCATCGCGATGTTCCCGCTGGTGGCGATCCTCGGCATCGGTCTGCTCGATGCCGATGACCGCAGCACGCGCTATGCCCTGCCACTGGCGTGGGCCGGGTGGGGCCTTGCGCTCTACCACTGCCTGATTTTCTGGGGCGTCGTGTCCGAAGCGCTCACCCCTTGCGGCAAAGACTCGTCGTGTGCGGACGCCGACGTTCAGGTCGCCGGCTTCGTGCCGATCCCCCTGCTGTCGCTGATGGCCTTCACGGCGATCCTGGCTTTGTTGGCGTCTGCAAGATCCAAGGTGAAAACATGAACAAGCAATGGCTCGTCGTCGGCACCGCCGCGGCCATCGTGGCGGCCTTCGTCACCGGCACGCTGGTGTTCCGGGACCGATCGAAGCAGGTGGTCGCCCAAGCCGCGCAGACCCACACCGAGGCCCTGGTGAGAGCGCATTCACCGGTGTACGGCAACCCGGCGGCCAGGGTCACGATCGTCGAGTTCTTCGACCCCTCCTGCGAGGCCTGCCGCGCCTTCTATCCGGTCGTCAAGGGCATCGTCAATGCCAGCTTCAGCCAGGTCAGGCTGGTGGTTCGCTACGCGCCGTTGCACCGAGGCTCGGACAGGGCGGTCAAGATCCTGGAAGCGGCCCGGCAGCAGAGCAAGTATTGGGAAGCGCTCGAGAAGGCCCTGGAAGCCCAGCCCCAGTGGGCCGCGCACGACAACCCGAACCCCGAACTTATCTGGGACCTGATCGCAAGCACCGGCCTGGATGTGGCCAAGGCCAAGGCGGCGGCCGACAGCCCCGACATCGATCGGTTGTTGAAGCAGGATGTGGCCGACATGAAGGCGCTGAAGGTGGACCGCACGCCGGGCTTCTTCGTCAACGGAACGCCCTTGCTCGACTTCGGCGTGCCGCAGTTGAAGGCGTTGGTCGATGCCGCGCTCGCCAAGCCGAAAGTGCCGTGACGCCCACGCGGCACGCCGTGTGTCACTGAGGCGCCTCAGCGGTCTGGCGTGATCCATCGATTCGGCCTGCATCCTGGCGTGGCCGCCGCGCTCGGCGCCGCGATCCTGTTCGGCGTCGGCACACCGCTGGCCAAGCTGTTGCTGGCCGGCGCCGACCCGTGGTTGCTGGCTGGGCTGCTCTACCTGGGGTCCGGCATCGGGCTGACGATCCTGCGCATGCTGCGGCCGAGCGAGCGCCGGGCGCGGCTGGCACTTGGCGAGTGGCCCTGGCTCGCCGGCGCCGTGCTGGCCGGCGGGGTGGTCGGCCCGGTGCTGTTGATGTGGGGCCTGGCCGGCATGCCGGCGTCGGGCGCCGCGCTGCTGCTCAATGCCGAGGCTGTGTTCACGGCGGCCATTGCCTGGGGGGTGTTCCGCGAAAACGTCGACCGTCGCATCTTCATCGGCATGCTGGCCATCGTGGCCGGCGCGCTGGTGTTGAGCTGGCCCGGGCAGGGCCAGGCGGGCTTCGGCGATGCGCTGCCGGCGCTGGCCGTGCTCGGTGCCTGCCTGGCCTGGGGCATCGACAACAACCTCACGCGCAAGGTCGCGCTGGCCGATGCGGTCTGGCTGGCCTCGGTCAAGGGCCTGGCGGCGGGCGCCACCAACCTCGCGCTGGCGCTGGCGCTCGGCGCCGCCTGGCCCTCCGCGCCCCTGGTCGGTGGCGCGCTGGCGGTGGGTCTGGTGGCCTACGGCTTCAGCCTGGTACTGTTCGTCGTCGCGCTGCGTGACCTGGGCACGGCGCGCACCGGGGCGTACTTCAGCGTGGCGCCCTTTTTCGGCGCGCTGGTGGCGGTTGTCGGCCTGGGCGAGGCGGTGACGGTGCCCTTGCTGATGGCGGGTGCGCTGATGGCCTTGGGCGTCTGGCTGCACCTGAGCGAGCGCCACGAGCATGGGCACAACCACGAAGCGCTCGAACACGAACACGCGCATGAACACGACACGCACCATCAGCATGCGCATGACGCGCCGATCGATCCGGACGCAGCCCACACGCACCGGCATCGCCACGAACCGATGCGCCACGATCACCCGCACTTCCCGGATGCGCACCACCGGCACGGTCACCACCGATAAGGCCGTATTCAGCCCTGGCTGGCTTCTTGCGGCACGTCGGTCGCCCAAGGATGCAAGCTCGTTCAACCGGGAGAGACCCCGATGCGGTTGTCGAAGCATTGAAGAAAGCCCTCCCACCTTTCGTCATGCAGTTCATGCTCGACGAAGCGGCCGTTCGTGTAATCGCCGATCGTGCGGCGCCAGAAGGCCTGCGCCGGCAGGTTGAGCGGCATCTGGCCAACCTCCCACCGGCCGCGGAACTGGTCGAAGATGAACCGCGCCGCCTGCGTGCCGACTCCCATCCGGCGGTAGCGCTTCATGACGAAGAACTGGCCCATCCAGAACTCGTTGTCGGGCAGGCTGACGTCCGGGTCGACCAGACCGAAGCCGGCATAGCTGCCATCGACCAAGAAGAAGTAGGCACGCAGGCGCGGATTGCGCAGGTACCGGTCGACCGCGAAGCCGTACTCGCCGTGGCTGTTCAGCGTTTGCGGCCAGACCTCGGACAGGTCGTACTGGTACAACTCGAGCAGGCGTAACAGGACGGGTTTGTCTTCCCACTGCGCAACGCGGAAGGTGATGTCAGGCATGTGGGGCACAGACCGCAGGCGCGCAACGGGGCCGGCACCCAAGCTGTCCGGCTTTCCTCAGAAGTGGATGCCGCGCATCATCTGCGCCATCGCCACCGCCTCGGGCGACAACGTCGGCTTGGCCAGCTTGTCGCCCTTGGCCGCGGCGCTGTCGGGGAACATGCGGAAGGTGGTGTTCATGATGATCTGCGTGATGCGCGGCGCGGCGGCGTGGAGCAGTTCGCCGGCGATGCCCAGGCGCGTGGCCACGCGCACCGGCTTGTCGATGCAGGCCTGCACGATCATGTCGGCGGCCTCTTCGGGCTTGAGCAGCGGCATGTTGTCGTAGATCTTGGTCGGCGCCGTCATCGGCGTGCGCACCAGGGGCATGTTGACGGTGGTGAACGTGACGCCCTGGTCGGCGTACTCGCTCGAGGCGCAGCGCGTCCACGCATCGAGCGCGGCCTTGCTGGCCACGTAGGCCGCGAAGCGCGGTGCGTTGACCAGCACGCTGATCGAGCTGATGTTGACGACGTGGCCGCGCTTCTTGGCCACCATGCCGGGCAGCAGGCCCATCGTCACGCGCAGGCTGCCGAAGTAATTCAGCTGCATCGTGCGTTCGAAATCGTGGAAGCGCTCGTAGCTGGCTTCGATCGCGCGGCGGATCGAGCGGCCGGCGTTGTTGATCAGGAAGTCGACGCCGCCATGCTGCTCGGTCAAGGCTTGGACGAACGCGGCGCAGCTGGCTTCGTCGGCGATGTCGACCGAGTAGGTGAAGACCTTGGCGTCCTTGCCCGCCGCCTCGCGGATTTCCTTGGCCGCCTCGACCAGCTTGTCCTCGCCACGCGCGCAGATGATCGTGATGGCGCCGGCCTCGGCGAAGCGGCAGGCCGCGGACAGGCCGATGCCCGACGAGCCGCCAGTGATCAGCACCACCTTGCCGCCGACCGTGCCGCGCAGGCTGCGGTCGATGAACAGGGCCGGGTCGAGGTGGCGCTCCCAGTAGTCCCAAAGGCGCCAGGCATAGTCCTTCAGGTTCGGGCATTCGATGCCGCTGCCCTTCAAGGCCGCATCGGTGGCACGCCGGTCGAAACGCGTGGGGTAGTTGATGAAGGTCAGCATGTCCTCGGGCACGCCGAGGTCCTTGATCACCGCGTTGCGGATGCGACGCACCGGTGCCATCGCCATCAGCCCCTTCTTGACGCTCTTGGGGATGAAGCCGAACAGGGCCGCGTTGACGAACAGGTTCATCTTCGGCGCGTGTGCGGCACGGCTGAAGATGTCGAGCACGTCGCCGATGCGGTAGCCGACCGGATCGACCAGGTGGTAGCAGCCGCCGCCCTGCGTCACCTTGTGGCTGATGTGGTCGAGCGCCGCCACGACGAAGTCGACCGGCACGATGTTGACGCGGCCACCCTCGATGCCGATGCTGGGCATCCACGGCGGCAGGATCTGCCGCATGCGCTGGATCAGCTTGAAGAAGTAGTACGGGCCGTCGACCTTGTCCATCTCGCCGGTGCGCGAATCGCCGACCACCATCGCCGGGCGGTAGACCGTCCACGGGCCCTTGCACTCCTTGCGCACGATCT
>JAABTC010000110.1 GCA_011390055.1 Burkholderiales bacterium
ATCGTCGACGCGCTGGTGCGGGCCCTCGCCGAAGTCGCGCAGGCCCCACAAGCGTACGTCCACCTGCTTCGATTCGAAGGCCCGGCGCGTGACGCCCAGCCGGGCGTGCGCATCGAACAACTCCGGAAACAGTGTCAGGACATCGAAGCGCATCGGTGTCGCGCCTCAGTAATCCGGTTGCCAGTCGACCGTGATCAGCTTGCGCTCGAGATCGACGGTATCGACGTAGTGCGCAACGAAGGGGATCAGGCGTTCAGTCGCCGGCCCGCCAGCATCCCCGGCGCTCGCCGCATCCACCGGCGCAGACAAACGCAGCACGCTGTGCGCGCCGGTGTCGAGCAGGCCTTCGACCACGCCGAGCACCAGCCCTTCGCGGTTGCGCACCGTGGCGCCGAGCAAGTCAACCCAGTAATACTCGTCCACGCCCGCACTCGGGAAGCTCGTGCGCGATACGAACACGGCAGCGCCCGACAGCGCCTCGGCGGTGTCGCGGTCTTCGATCTCCTGGGCCGTGGCCACCACCACGCCGGCCTGCTCGCGCGCTTGGCCGATGTGCAACAAGGCCGGAACGGTGTGCGACTTGCCCTCGCCGGGCCTCAGGAACCAGCGGCGCGTCGCGTGCAGCGCCTGCGCATCGCTGGCGTGGGGCAAGACCTTGAAGGCGCCCTTCACGCCCCAGGCACCGACGATGCGGCCGACTTCGATGGCATCGGCCGGGAAGGCCAGAGGCTCCAACGCCAGGGCAGCTGCCTGCGCCGGCGTGGTGGCCATCGAATCGCTCCGTGCGGCGCAGCGCCGCGTCAGGCGCTGGCGCTGGCCTTGGCCTGGCCGATCAGCCGCGCCACGGTGGGCGAGACCTGGGCGCCGACACCCTGCCAATAGGCGACCCGGTCGGTCGCCACGCGCAGCGGCTGCTCGGCACCGGCGGCCACCGGGTTGTAGAACCCGAGGCGTTCGATGAAGCGGCCGTCGCGACGCTCGTGCGAGTCGGCGACGACGATGCTGTAGAACGGACGCTTCTTGGCGCCGGAACGGGACAGACGGATGACAACCATGGGAATCCTTGCTCGAACTCGTTGGGATCCGCCGTTCCAGGAGACACACCGGACGGTCAGAACGTGGGCACTGCATGCAACATGCAGCACACCGAAAGCCGGCGCCGTAGATACACCAGTCACCCGACTGGCCGTCGCCGAAAACCGAACATTATAGACTCGGGCATGAACCACGCCGTTGCCTCTTCCGCAGCGCCAGCTCTGGCGCCCTCGACCGCGCTGACCCTGCGCCCCAGCACCGCGGCCGATGTTCCGGCCATCGCCCGCATCTACGGCCATGCGGTGCTGCACGGGACTGGGACCTTCGAGACCGAAGTGCCGGGCCTGGAAGAGATGGCACGCCGGCACGACGACGTGCTCGCCAAAGGGCTGCCGTGGCTGGTGGCCGAAGAAGGCCCCGTCATTCTCGGCTACGCCTATGCCAATCCGTTCCGGCCACGGCTAGCGTACCGTTTCTGCCTCGAAGACTCGATCTACCTGGACGAGGCCGCCCGCGGGCGGGGCGTCGGCCGCCTGTTGCTGGCCGAGCTGATCGCGCGCTGCGAAGCCCGCGGTGCGCGCCGCATGCTGGCCGTGATCGGCGACAGCGCCAACTCGGCTTCGATCGGCGTGCATGCAGCTTGCGGGTTCGAGCCTTGCGGCCGCTTCGACCAGGCGGGCTGGAAGTTCGGTCGCTGGCTGGATGTGGTGCTGATGCAGCGCAGCCTGGGCGCCGGAAGCACGGCGGCACCGGTCGATGTCTGACGCTCCGCTCGAGGCCACCGGCCGCTACCGCTCCAAGACCCTCGCCACCTGGCTCGCGCTGCTGCTGGGGGGCTTCGGGCTGCACCGTCTCTACCTGTTCGGCACGCGAGATGGCTGGGCCTGGCTGCATCCGCTGCCGATGGCGGCGGGCCTGTACGGGCTGCAGCGCGCGCGCGAGCTCGGACAAGACGACCGCCTGGCATGGCTGTTGCTGCCGGTCGGCGGACTGATGCTGGCGCAGGCGGCGCTGTGCGCCATCGTCTACGGATTGACGCCCGATGCGCGCTGGGACGCGCATCACAACCCCCGCTGGCCGGCGCGGCGCACGGCTTGGGGGCCGGTGCTCGGCGCGGTCGCCGCGCTGATGATCGGCGCCACCGCGTTGCTGTCGACGATTGCCTACACCGGCCAGCGTTACTTCGAGCTGCAGGTGGAAGCCGGGCGCGAACTCAGCCGCTGAGGTCGACCACCGGGGCCGTGACCGCGCCCTTCTGCACGGCTCGTGCTCAGCTGCCGGATGGGGATGCCCTCCATGGCGCCTCCACCAGGCGCTCCAAGCGCTGGTCGCGCAAACTCGAAAGCGCTTCGGCGTAGCTTCGGCCATCGGCGCAGCGCCCGTCGGGTGCGAGTTCAAGCAGCGGCACGAGCGCGAAAGCCCGTTGCGACAGGCGCGGATGCGGCAGGACGAGCCGTTCGTCGTGGTGCTCGCGGATGCCGTAGGCCAGCAGGTCCAGGTCCAGTGTGCGCGGTGCGTTCCTGAACGGACGCGTACGGCCATGCGCCTGCTCGAGCGCCTGCAAAGCAGCGAGCAGCTCGAGGGGCTCGAGTTCGCTGCGCAGTTCTGCGACGGCATTCACGTAATCGGGGCCGTCCGCATCCACGGGGGCACTGCGGTACAGCGACGACAGCGCCACGCGGCGCGTGCGGGAGAGCTGGCCGAGCTCCGCGGCGGCCTGCAACACCGTCGGCGCTGCAGTACCCAGGTTGGCACCCAGGCCGACGAAGATGCGCTCGTTGGCGGCCAAGTCGCTCACGCCGGCGTGGCCTCTACGCCGGGTCGCTGCCGCGGTCGGTGAGCGCAGGGTCGGACGACCTGTCGGCACCGGCCCCCGCAGGCTTGCGGCGCCGGCGTCGCCTCTTCTTGGCGGGTGCGGTGGTCTGCGCGCTGCCATCCGCCGGTTCGTCGGCATCCTCGAGCACCGGGCCGCCTTGCACCTCGATCTCCACATCGACCCCGGCGCTGGTTTCACCGCGCGCTCGCGGCGTCCGCGCGGGGCGTGCCTCGCGCTCGCTCTCGCGCGCGGCCTCGAGCAACGCCTCGCGCTCTTCGGCGCTGCCAAGGGAAAAGTCTTCCCACCAGTCGGCCAGGTCGCCCGAGATCTCGCCGGTGTCCGCGCGCAAGCGCAGGAAGTCGTAGGCCGCCCGAAAGCGCGGCTGCTCGACCAGCGCGTGCGCGGTGCCGCCGCTGCGGCGCTCGAAGCGCGGCTGCATCGACCAGATTTCACGCATGTCGGTACCGAGCTTGCCGCGCCCGGAGATATCGCCGACGCGGGCGTCGAACACCGCATCGATGGCCTCCTGCAGCGCCGGCAGCGGCGCGCTGCCGCCTTTGCGCGCGGTGTCCCAGCGCTCGCGCACTTCGTGCCAGAGCAGGCAAGCCAGCAGGAAGCTGGGCGCGACGCCCTTGTCCTGCTGGACCCGGCCATCGGTGTCGGCCAGCGCCGCCTCGACAAACTGCACCCGCTGGTTCTTGTGCTTGAGGCCCTCGGCCATCAGCGGTTCGAGCAAGGGGAACAACTTGTGCAAGCCCTGCTTGCGCAATTCGGCGACGCTGGCCAGCGCGTGCCCGGTTTGCAGCAGCTTGAACATCTCGTCGAACAGGCGCGACGCAGGCACGTTGTCGAGCAGCGCGGCCATTTCGCGGATCGGCGCCCGCGTGGCGGGCTCGATCTCGAAGCCGAGCTTGGCCGCAAAGCGCACCACGCGCAGGATGCGCACCGGGTCCTCGCGGTAGCGCGCAGCCGGGTCACCGATCATCCGAAGCGCCCGCTTCTTGATGTCCTTGATGCCCGAGTGATAGTCGATCACGATCCGCGTGAGCGGGTCGTAATACATCGCGTTGATGGTGAAGTCGCGCCGCGCGGCGTCCTCGATCTGGGGGCCCCAGACGTTGTCGCGCAGCACCCGCCCTTCGGCATCCACGACGTGGCTCTTGCCCGCCATCGCGGTCTTGGACGTCTTCTCGTTGCCTCCGACCTGTTCGGCCTGGTCGGCGTCGAGGTAGGCACGGAAGGTCGACACCTCGACGACCTCGTGCTCGCGCCCGCGGCCGAACACCACGTGCACGATGCGGAAACGCCGGCCGATGATGAAGGCACGGCGGAACAGCGACTTGACCTGTTCGGGCGTGGCGTCGGTGGCGACATCGAAGTCCTTCGGCCTGCGGGCCACCAGCAGGTCGCGCACCGCCCCGCCGACGATGTACGCGGCGTGCCCGGCCTCCTGCAGCGTGCGCACCACCTTGACCGCGCGCTCGTCGAGCAACTCGGCATCGATCCCGTGCTCGGCGCCGGACAGCTCGACCCGTTTGCCCAGGGGCACCCGGACCGGCGCCCCCGCATTGGCTGGCGCCTTGCCGAGCAGCTTGTCGATGAATTTGCGGATCATGGTTGTTGTTCGAAGAGGTTCAGGATGGGCCAGCCTCGCGCACGCGCCAGGCGGGCCAGTTCGGGCCCGGGGTTGGTGGCCACCGGATGCGTGGCCCACTCGAGCAGCGGCAAGTCATTCATCGAATCGCTGTAGACCGTGATGCGCTCGAAGTCCTCGCGCCGCAAGCCGTGCTGGCCGAGCCACTGCGTTACCCGCACGATCTTGCCTTCGCGAAACGACGGCACCCCGCGTGCGGTGCCGTCGTAGCAGCCATTCTCGTCGCGCCCGAGTTCGACCGCGATCAGTTGGTCGACGCCGAAGGCATCGGCGATCGGGCGGGTGACGAATTCGTTGGTGGCGGTGACGATCGCGACGCGGTCCCCGCTGCCCTGGTGCTGCTGCACAAGCGCCTGGGCAGGGGCGCGCAGGGCCGGCGCCATCACCCGGCGCATGAAGTCGGCACGCACGGCCAGGGCTTCGTTGAGCGGGCGGGTGCGCCAGGCCGAGGTGGCGAATTCGAGGTAGGCCGCCAGATCGAGCCGGCCGGCCCGGTAATCGGCCAGGAAGGCGTCGTTGCGGCGGCGAAAATGTTCGCCGTCGGCCCAGCCGATGGACACCAGGAATTCACCGAAGGCATGGTCGGAATCGGTCTCGATCAGCGTGCCGTCGAGATCGAAGAGACACAGGTTCACAGGGTCTGGCCTTCCTCTTCGAACAGGCGCCTGAGAAGCGGCACCGTGATGGCGCGCTGGCGCGACAAGGCGAATTCGTCGAGCTTGTCGAGCAGCCCGAGCAGGTGGGCGAAGTCGCGCGAAAACCGGGTCAGCAAGAAGTCGAGCACCTCTTCGCTCAGCGCGATGCCGCGGCGCTCGGCATCGCCGCGCAGCGCAGTGCGGACTTCGCTTTCGTCGAGCGTGTGCAGCGCGAACACATGACCCCAGCCCAGGCGCGTGCGCAGGTCGTCCCGCAGCGGCAGGTCGATCGGCGGCAGGCGTCCGGCGGCCAGCACCGGTACAGCCAGCGCCTGCGACTCGATGAACAGGGTGAACGCAGCCTGTTGCCGAGCACTGTCGAAACGTTCGCAGGCATCGAGCACCAGCAATGCGGCGCCGGCTTCGAGCCGCCATGGCAACGGTCGTGCCGGCTCGTACCAAGCCACGGGCTGACCCCGCTGTTCGGCGGCCTCGGCCGTGGCCTGGAGCCACCGCGTCTTGCCGCCGCCGGCGCCGCTCCACAGGTAGGTCGGCAGCGGCGGGTTCGGTCCTGCGCAGGGCAGGCCCGCCACCAGCTGCTGCAGGTGGGCCAGCACCACGCCATTGCGCCCGGCCACCACGCCATCGAACCCCCGAACGGGCTGCGGGCCGATGGCCAAGGGAATCTGACGCATGACCGTCAGCCCAGGGCGAAAGGCGAGATTGGATGCAGGGAATCCAACGTCAGTGGAGCCGAGGCTGCAAACCGCGCTGCACCTCGTGCAGGCGCGTCGTGATGCCCGCAGCATCGGACGCCTGCGGACGCTGACCGAGGTAGGTCGAGAGGTCTTCGGCAGCGGCCGGCAGGTTGCCCAGCCGCGCCAGCAAGAGGCCTCGGTCGCGCCGCTCCTCCCACGCCTCAGGCAGCAAAAGGACCAGCCGCTCCTGCACCGAAAGCAGGCGCGCGAGGTCGTCGGTGCTGCGATGGATCGCCTTCAGGTTGCGAAGCAGCCGGGCCAGCGTCTCGCGCGGTGCGGCGCTTTGCAGGAACAAGCCCAGCGGTGCCTCGAAGTCACCGACCAGCCCTTGTTGTTGTCGGTACGGCACGAGCCTCTCTTCCAGCGCATCGCGCGTCAACGATTGTCCGGTGAGCGGGTCGATGACCGCCTCGCCCTGGGGCAGTTTGAGCTTGACCAGGTAGTGCGCCGGGAACGAAACGCCTCGCGCGTCCAGGCCGATCTGTGCGGCGATCTCGAGGTAGATCA
>JAABTC010000111.1 GCA_011390055.1 Burkholderiales bacterium
CACCTGGACCCGGCCCAGGCGGCCTACGCCTGGGTGATCGCCCAGCCGGGCATCACGTCAGCGATCCTGGGCCCGAAGACCGTCGCCCAGATCGCATCGGCGCTGCCCGCCGCGAAACTGACGCTGCCTGGCGACTTGCTCGAAGCTGCGGACCAGCTCGTCGCGCCGGGCTCGGTGGTCGCGAGCTTCTTCAATTCGGCGCCGTGGATGCGCTGCAAGCACCTCTGACCTCGGCACGTCGCTGACGCGCGGCCATCCCGGGACGATCGAGAGCGCCACCGGCGTCGCCGTCAATGGTCGGCCGGCTGCCTCTGGGCCGCTGGCGCCATCGGATCCTGCGGACGGCTCCGCGGCAGGACGAACAGAATCTTCAGTCGCATCCCCGGCGCCGCTTCGGCCCGCACGGTACCGCCGTGCGCCTCGACGGTCGCCCGGCAGATCGACAGGCCGAGTCCCGCACCCCGGCGGTCCTCGCGAGCGGCCTGCCAGAACGGCTGGAACATGCGCTCGAGGTCCTCTGCGGGGACGGGCGGCCCGCTGTTGGCGACGCTGAACAGCACAGCCTCCGGCACCGCCTCGGCCCGCAGCACCACGCGCCCGCCCGGTTCGGTGAATTTCAGGGCGTTGTCGAGCAGGTTGCCGAAGACCCGCAGGATGCGGTCGATATCGACCTGAATCGTGCCCAGGTCGTCGTCATGCTGCCAATCCAGTTGCAAGCCGGCCTTGTCCGCAAGCGCGGCAGCCTGTTGCGCTGCCATCGAAATCAATTCAGCGACTTGCACCGGAGCCAGCTTGAGCATCGTGCCGCCCGACCGGCCGATCGAAACCGCCAGCAGGTCGTCCACCAGCCCGGCCATGCGCCGCGACGCATCCATAATGAATCCGGAGGCGACATTGCATGCCTGCCCTGTCATGCAGCCCGTCGCCTTGCGCTGCAGCACCGCCCCACCCATCGAGATGCTCGCCAGCGGGCTGCGCAGGTCGTGCGCCACCACCGCCAGGATGTGCTCGCGATCCTGGACGGCCATGCGCAATTGCTCCTGCGTGAGAATCCGCTCGGAAACATCCGGGTCGACCGCCACCGCTCCGCTGCCCTGCCCGTCGTTGCCGCGGTTGGGGGCGACCGGCTCCGGCACGGTCTTGAGCGCGTCGTCGAGACACGGGGTGATGTCCAGCTTGCTGCGGACCAGCGTCTCGCTCTGCTGCAACCGTTGCTGCCAGTTGCTCAGCGCCGTGATGTCCTCGATGACGCAGACCGCGCCGACGATACCGCCCCGCGCATCGACCAGCGGCGCGGCGGAATGCAGGATCGTTTTGAGCTGGCCATCGAAACACTGGATCCGCACCAGTTCACCCACCGACGTTTCGCCCTTGAGTGCTCGGGCCATGCCCCACTCACCGGCGGCGATCAGCTGGCCGCTGTTCACCCACCAGCCCTTGTAGACGCCGTAATCCTCCGGGCCAACGTAACGCACGCCGCCCCAGATCGTGCGCCCGGCTTCGTTGCTGCGCACGAGGGTGCCGGCGCGGTCGGCGATCCAAACGCCCACGGGGAGCAGGTCGAAGATGCTCGACAGCGCGCGTTCGCTTTCTTGCGCCTGCTGCTCCAACCGCTTGCGCTCGCTGACGTCGCGCACGAACAGCAGCCACTCGCCATCAGGCAGGGCGTTCGTGCTGATTTCGACCGGCACCTGGTGGCCGTCCTTGTGGCGCAGCACCCATTCTCCGACGCTGGGGCGGCCAGCCACCGGCAACCGGATCGCGTCGCTTCCCGGAATGAAGTCGAAGGTGGTCGGGTCCAGGACCTCGCCCGGCTCGCAACCGGTCATGCGGCACCCGGCCGGGTTGACGTAGATGTAGCGGCCGTGCGCGTCCGCGACGAACACCCCGTCGGGCGCAGCGTCCAGCAGCAAGCGCGGGTCGGGCCCAGGCAAAGACGAGCGGACTGCAATGTGCACGATGGCACATTCTGATTGGGTGAGCGCGCGCTATTCTTGCTCTAGATCAAGTTATTCGGGCTGTGGGTTGGGGCGGATGCCACGTCCGATCCAAAAAAAGAGGAGCTCACCGCACGTACTGCAAGATCGCGAAGTAGTGGGTCGCACTGCCAGCGATGACGAACAGGTGCCAGACACCATGCGCCCAGCTGAGCCGCGAGCCGAGGGCATAGAAGACGATACCCGCCGTGTACAGCACACCGCCCGTCGCGACCCACGCGAAACCCTCCGTGCCGAGCGTTCGAAGCAGCGGCGCCACCGCGACCAGCGCCACCCAGCCCATCACGAGGTAGATCACCACCGACAAGATGCGCGCCCCACCGATGGGCCGCAGTTCCTGCACACCACCGATCACGGCCAAGCCCCACACCACGCCGAACAACGTCCAACCCCAGGGCCCGCGCAACGTCACCAGGCAGAACGGGGTGTAGGTGCCGGCGATGAGCAGATAGATGCCCTGATGGTCGAGCTTGCGCAGAACGATCTTGGGGCGTCCCCGCAGGCTGTGGTAGAGCGTCGAGAACGAGTACAGCAGCACCAGCGTGAGGCCGTAGATCGAAAAGCTGACCACCCTCCACGCATCGCCGTCGAGGGCAGCCAACACGATGAGCACGATGGCGGCAGGAACCGCCAGCACGGCCGCGCCAAGGTGCGTGTAGGCGTTGAACTTCTCGCCGTGGTCCATGGGCCTTTGCTGTTGCAGTGACCAAGGCTTGGCAAGGAGCAGCGGCTGCCGTAGCTCGAAGGTCGGGCCCGCAAGCGGCAACGGTGCGACAGACTATTCCGACGTCTTGCCGTCGAAGTGCTCGTTGTCGGCCTCGGCATCCGCACGGGTGCGATGCATGACGCCATCGCGGTGATTCGGCGGCGCGTACAGCGTGTAGAGCTTCAGCGGTTCGCTTCCCGTGTTGACAATGTTGTGCCGAGCGCCGGCGGGCACGAGCACTGCGAATCCCGGGCGGATCGGGGTCCGAACCCCGTCGAGGACGGCTTCGCCGAGCCCCTCTTCAACCCTGAAGAACTGGTCGAGTTGGTGAACCTCGGCTCCGATCTCTTCCTGCGGCTTCAGGGCCATCAGCACCAGCTGGCAGTTTTTGGCCGTGTAGAGCACCTTGCGGAACTCGTCGTTTCGAATCGTTAGAACCTCGATGTCTTGCACGAAGCCTTTCATCGCAACTCCTGTCTTGGGTGAAACTTCTCAGTGGTATCGAATTTGGCTTCCGGCGCGCCGGGTTGACATAGATGTACCGGCCGTGCGCGTCCGCGACGAAGACCCCGTCGGGTGCAGCGTCCAGCAGCAAACGCGGCTCGGGTTCGAGCGCGGCTGAGCGGTCTGGAATGTGCGCAGATGGACACGTTGCACATTCTGGGTGGACGACCGCGCAACGCGCGTTGCGCCAGATCAAAGTCTTCTGTAAGTCAGCGCGCCGTCTGCTGCAGCCAGGCCTCGGCCTGCCCCTCGGTTTCGAAGATCGGGGGGGTCTCGTCACGCGCGAGCAGGCGCTCGAGCTGCATGCGGCGAAAGGCGCCGCTGGCATAGCGCGAAACCTTGCTGTAGTAGAGCGCCTCCATCTCGCGCGTCATCTGCGCATAGGCGTCGGCCATGTCGTGGTCGACCTGGAAGCCGTCGTAGTTGACGATCGTGGCCACCCGCAATCCGATGGCCTGGCAGCGAGACTGCACGGCGGTGCGGATGCGCTCGATATCCTCCAGGCGGCGCACATGCAGGTGGCTGAGGTTGAGGAACAGCAACCCCTGCGCCGTGTCGTAGGTGATGCGCGGGCCGAGGTCGAAGTCCAGCAGCGTCGAGCGCAGGTCCATGGGTGCGACCCGAAACAGTGCCGCCGCCATCGGCACCGGCGTGTCGATCAAGGGTCGGAAGTCCATTTGGGCCAGGATGTCGCGCTCGATGTCGATGCCCGGCGCCACTTCGGCCAGGCGCAGGCCTGCCGCGGTGAGCTCGAAGACGCAGCGCTCGGTGACGTACAGCACCGTCTGCCCGAGTGCCGCGGCACGGCGCCCAGCGAACGTGATCTGCTCGACGCTTGCGCGGAACTTGCGTGCCCGCCCCTCCTGGACGATGCGCAGCCGGCCGTCCGCGGCCTCCACCTCCAGCCCACCGGCCGTGAAGGTGCCGGCCAGCAGCAGCTTGCGCGCGTTCTGCGAGATGTTGATGAAACCGCCGGCCCCCGCCAGCTTGGGCCCGAACCGGCTGACGTTGATGTTGCCCTCGGCATCGCACTCGGCCATGCCGAGCACGGCCAGGTCCAGCCCACCGCCGTCGTAAAAATCGAACTGCTGGTTCTGGTCGATCACAGCCTCGACGTTGTAGGCCGCGCCGAAATCCAGGCCGCCCGCCGGCACCCCACCGACCACGCCAGGCTCGGCCGTCAGCGTGATCAGGTCGAGGACGCGCTCCTCGTTGGCCACCGAGGCGACACCTTCGGGCATGCCGATGCCCAGGTTGACCACGCCCTCCACCGGCAACTCCATCGCGCAGCGCCGCGCGATGATTTTTCGCTCGTCCAGCGGCAGCACTTGCAGGCCATCGAGCGGCACCTGAATCTCGCCCGAGAACGCCGGGGAATAGGCCGTGGCGTAGGTCTGGCGGTGGTGCTCGGCGTCGGCCACCACGACGCAATCGACCAAGGTGCCCGGCACCTTGACCAGGCGCGGGTGCAGGGAGCCGGCCTTGGCGATGCGCTCCACCTGCGCGATCACCACGCCGCCCGAGTTGCGCACGGCCATGGCCATGGCCAGGTTGTCGAGCGTGAGGGCCTCGCGCTCCATCGTGATGTTGCCGTGGGTGTCGGCGGTGGTGCCGCGGATGAAGGCCACGTCGATGCGAAAGGTCTTGTAGAACAGCCACTCGCGGCCGTCGATTTCCATCACCCTCACCAGCTCTTCGGTGGTCACCGCGTTGATCTTGCCGCCACCCAGGCGCGGGTCGACGAAGGTGCCCAGGCCCACCTTCGACAGCAGCCCCGGCTTGCCGGCGGCAATGTCGCGGTACAGATGCGAGATGCAGCCCTGCGGCAGGTTGTAGGCCTCGATGCGGTTTTCCAGCGCAAGCTGCCCGAGCTTCGGCACCAGACCCCAATGGCCGCCGATGACGCGCTTGAGCAGCCCGTCGTGGCCGAGCCGGTTCAGCCCGCGCTCCTTGCCGTCACCCTGCCCCGCGGCGAAGACGAGCGTGAGGTTGCGCGGCTCCCCGGTGTCGACGAAGCGCGACGACAGGGCCGCGAGCAACCCGTCCGGCGTGCCGATGCCGACGAAGCCCGAGGTGGCCAGCGTGTCGCCGGCCCGGATCACCGCGACCGCGTCGTGTGCCGAGACGATCTTGTTGCGCATGGCACAGTCTGCCCGATCAGAGCGTGATCGAAAAGCGCGATCACGCCACCCCGGCCACCTCGTCGCGGCGAGCGGTCATCGCAGCACGGGCCTGTTGCACGATCAGCGCGGGTGCCACGTCGCGCAGTTTGTGATCGCTCCACACCTGGCGCCAGCGCCGCGCGCCGGGCAGTCCATGCACCAGACCCAGCATGTGCCGCGCGGCGTGCGACCAGCCGACGCCGCGGGCCACCAGCCCCGTCATGTAGTCGACCATCGCCGACTCGACGCCTGCGCGGGTGGGTGGGGAAACCTCGCCGTCGCCCAGGAAGCGCCGGTCCCATTCGGCCATCAGCCAGGGGTGGTGGTAGGCCTGCCGGCCGAGCATCACACCATCCACATGCCGCAGGTGTTCGGCGATCTGATCGTTGTCGGCGATGCCGCCGTTGAGCACGATCGTCAACGCCGGAAACTCGCGCTTCAGCCGGTACACGAACTCGTGGCGCAGCGGCGGCAGTTCGCGGTTCTCCTTCGGCGACAGGCCCTTCAGCCAAGCGTTGCGCGCGTGGACGATGAAGACGTCGCAGCCGCCCTCGGCGACCGTGCCGACGAAATCGCGAACGAAGTCGTAGTTCTCCCCGCGGTCGATGCCGATGCGGTGCTTCACGGTCACCGGCAAATCCACGGCATCGCGCATCGCCGCCACGCAGTCGCGCACCAGCGCCGATTCGGCCATCAGGCAGGCGCCGAACGCGCCACGCTGCACCCGCTCGCTCGGGCAGCCGCAGTTCAGGTTGACCTCGTCGTAGCCCCAGCGCAGCGCCAGCCTGGCGCACGCCGCGAGGTCGGCAGGTTCGCTGCCACCGAGCTGCAGCGCCAACGGATGCTCGGCGGCGTCGAAGTCGAGATGGCGCGCGACATCACCGTGCAGCAGCGCGCCGGTCGTCACCATCTCGGTGTAAAGACGGGCGCGCCGCGTGATCAGGCGATGGAAGAACCGACAGTGGCGGTCGGTCCAGTCCATCATCGGGGCGACGGACAAGCGCCAAGGGTTGAGTGGTT
>JAABTC010000112.1 GCA_011390055.1 Burkholderiales bacterium
GGTGCACGGTGTAGTAACGCAGCACTTGGGCCCCGCCGTGATCGCCGCTGTGGTCCAGGTAGGCATTGACCAGGCGGTGTGCCAGATCGGCGCGGCCGTGACGGAGCAGGTCCATCGCCATGAACGCCAGGTCGCTGAACACATCGATCCAGCGGAAGTCCTCGTTGAATTCGATGCAGTCGAAGACGCGGGCCTTGCCGTCGATCTGGGTCACGTTGCCCAGGTGCAGATCGCCATGGCACTCGCGCACGCGGCCGTCGCGGTGGCGTTGCGAAAAGACGGGCCCCAGGGCTGCGCCGGCAGCCGCTTCCCAAGCCTGCAAGGCCTGCACGCGTGCGTGGTCGGTCGCACCTTGCAGCAGCCCGTCCAGAGCCATCAGGCTGTCGCGCAGCGGCGCACGCACCTGGTGCGGTTCGCCGAAACGGCTCGCGGGTCCCGCCACGGCGGCGTCGCGATGGAAGCCGATCAGCAGCGTCACGAGTTCATCGATGTGCCGCGCCTGCAAGTCGCCGCGCAGGATCATCCTGTCCCACAGCCCCTCCTGTGCGAAGGCGCGCATGCGCACCGCGCAGTCGAGCGGTGGGCCTGTCCCTCCGAGCACTGGCGCATCCGGCGTGCCGTGGACCCAGACCACGTCGAGGTACAGGTCGGGGGCCAGGCGGCGGTTCAGGCGCAACTCTTCGTGGCAGTAGAACCCGCGCTGCGCCAGCGTCGTGAAGTCGAGGAAGCCGGGGTTGATCGCGCGCTTGAACTTGTACGCGAAGTCGCTGGCCACGAGCACGAAGGAGATGTGGGTTTCGATCGACTCGACCGCCTGCATGGCTGCGGCATGCGGCATGCCGGCGCTCTCTTGCAAGTGGCGCTGCAGCGCCGCGACCATGCGCGCCTGCTCGGCGGCCGTCAGCTCGTGCGATGGCGACACGGCGCCCCGAATCGCGCCATGCAGCGGCGCGGCGTCTCGAGCTCGGCCATCAGCCCAGCGTCCGGGCCAGCAGCGCGCCGGCCGACAACAGCGCAGCGAACCACAATTCGAGCCTGAAGGTGCGGAACAGGAGATCGTTGAACGCCGTGCCGGGCGGGCAGCGATCGAAGTCGTTGCGCAAGCGCAAGGCCGCCGGCAGCAGCAGCCCCGGCAACATCAGAGTCCACGCGGCAGCCGCCAGCGCGATCACCGGGACGAGCAGGAAGGGCCCGAGCAACAGCGCGGCGTACAGCCGCCTTGAGGCCTCGGGGCCGAAGCTGACGGCGAAGGTGCGCCGGCCGACCAGGCGGTCGTGCGCGATGTCGCGGTGGTTGTTCGCCGCCAGGGCCGCGGCAGCCAGACTGCCCAGCGCCACCGAGGCCAGGCCGCTGACCACGCCGACACTGCCTGTCAGCACCCAATCGGTTCCCAGCACGGCCACGACGCCGAAGAACACGAACACCGTCAACTCGCCGAAAGGCGTGTACGCGATCGGCCTCGGCCCGCCCATGTAAGCCAGGGCCGCGAGCAGCGACGCCGAGCCGATCGCCAGCACCGGCCAGCCGCGGTAAGCCATCAGGCTCAGGCCGACGGCCAAGGCCAGCCCGGCAGCCAGCACGATCGCGCCGCGCACATGGCGCGCACTGAGCCACCCCTTGGCCGTGGCGCGCGGCAAGCCGGTGCGCGTGCCGCTGCTGTCGCCGCCGCGGACGGTGTAGCCGACGTCGTTCTGCATGTTGGTGATGAGCTGCATCAGCAGCGCCGCGGCGAGCACGAGCAGTGCCGCGGGCAGATCCACCGACCCGGTGCGTCCGAAGCCGAGCGTCGCACCGACCAGCACCGGGCTGATCGCCACGGGCAGGGTGCGCGGCCGCGTTGCGACGGCCCAGGCCTGCATCGAGCCCGAGCGTATGGGGCGCGCGGTGTCGACGGTCGCTCGTTCGACGCTCATCAGCGATTCACCCTTCTAGAAACGGTAACGCAATGCCAGACGCAGCAGGTGCACGCGGTAGCGTGGCGGCTGTTGGCCGAACGCGAGCAGGTCGCCCAGTGTGGTGGGCAGCACGCCGTCGAGTTGCCAGTCCTCGGCCCGGTGGTGTTCGTAGCGGTAGCCCGCGTGCAGCGACAACTTCGCGTCGAGTTTGTAGTTGGCGTCGAGCTTGAAACCGTCGAGCGTGGTCTTGGCAGCCGGGAAGGGCAGGTCGTTGACGCCGGTGGTCACGCCGATCTCGCTGCGCGAGCGTGCGATCGTCAGGTCGGCGCCGAGATCGAGCTTGTCGGCGATCGCGACATGCTTGACGCCCAGGCCGAAGACTTCGAAGCGGTCCTGGGTCTGCGCCTGCCAGTCGGCAGCGATGCCGGCCTGGCTGCCGCCTTGCCGCGAACGCACCTGCTCGACCTGGGCGTAGGCGTGCAACTGCGTCTGCTCCGACAGCGCGAACCCGAGGTCGGCTCCGAGGTTCGCGCTGCGAGCATGCGTCAGGCCGACCACCGAGTCGGTGTAGTCGTCGTTGCGGTAGTCCGCCGTCAAGCCCAGGCTCAGCTTCTCGCTGAAGTTCACATCGGCACGTGCCCCGACGCTGTCGCGCCGGCGATCGGCGAGGTTGAACTTGCGCAGCAGCGGGTTCTCGGGCGCACCGAACCAGGTCGCGACGCCGTAGGGCGAGTTGTCGCGCTCGCTGTGCGCGAGCTTCAGGGCCAGCGACAAATCATCGCGCGGCCTGACGCCCGCGCGGGCCCAGAGCGTGGTTTCGCGCGTGTTCACCACCTCGCTGTAACGGCGGTCCTGGTTGTCCTGGTCAAGGCCGGCGGCCAGGCGCAGCGTGCCGGGGCCACGGACGCTGGCGCTCAGCTTGAAGCGGTCGCGCCAAAAGCTGAAGGGCGTGTTGCTGCGCGGCGCAGTGACGAACATGTCGGTCGCCACCTGGGGGTAGCTGCGGACGTCGGTGGGGTTGTCGCGCACGTCCCTCGAATAGGCCGCGCTGAGGCGCACGCCTTCGAGCGGCGTGGCCGTGAAGCGCAGGTTGCCGCTGAAGGTGTCGACACGGCCGTCGAGCGAAGCTGCCGGCAGCGGAGGCAAACCCGCGGCCAGCACGCTGTTGGAGGTCGACGGCAGGAAGGCCGCGTCCTGCGTCATGCGGCCGACCGCGAAGTCGCCGCTGGCATGCATGCCGTGCCCGAGGTCGTAGCCGATCGAGCCGCTGATCTGTTCGAAACGGTTGTCCGGGGCCAGCGCAAGCCGACCCTGCGTTGCGCCGGCAACGACCAGGGCGAAGGGGTTGTCCCAGGTCAGCGAGGATGCGTCGTTGCGAAACCGCGAGGCCTGGTAGGCCAGGGTCGCCTGGACCCTTGGGCCGGCATAGGCCGTCGCGAGCTCGAACTGATCGGTCGTCTGGTCCACCGGCGCGGCGAGTTGGGCTGCGTTCGAAAAGAACGATGAACCCAGGCCGCGTGTGCCGTCGCGTGTGTCGCGGCGCAGGCTCATCCGGTAGGTCCAGCGCTCGCCGCCGATCAGCGTACCGCCGATGTCGTAGCGCTTGCGCTCCAGGCCCAGCACCACGGGTTGCAAGGTGGCCGATGCCGGCAGCGTCAGCACCGAGCCGCCGTTGCCGAGGAAGGGCGTCACGGCATCGTCGGCGAAGTGCCGTGGAATCGACGAGTAGCCCAGGCGCAGCGCGTACAGGCCTTCGCGGCCGGTACGGCCACCGATCGTGCGAGAGTCGAGGCCGAGATCGTTGCCGAACAGCTCGGCGTAGTAGCCACCCGGTCCGCGGGCATGCACGTCGCCGCCCAGCACGAGGTGCGCCCCGTCCTTTTGCAGCCCGGTGTGGTCGCCGAACCGCGCCGATGCATCCGAGACGGTGCCGATGCCCACATCGACGTAACCCGTCGTGCCCTTTCCGTCCTTGGGATAGGGACACGTCTGGCATTTCCATTCCGAGGTGTCGACCGCGGCCGCTTCCGACAACAGGCCGAGCGCTGCGAACAGCAGGAGGGAGCCGTGGATCGTGTTCATGTTGGCGTCCTCAGCGCATCAGCTTCGCGCCCGACGGGTGGTTGGACCCGTGCACCTGGGTGTGGCAGTTGGTGCAACTGCCGGCGATGGCGAAGATCGCACCGGTGCCGCCGTTGGCGGGCAGGGCGGCGCCGGTGCGCGCCACCGACGGGTGGCCCGCCGTGCTGTGGCACTGCTGGCACAACAGCGGCGGTGACTTGTTCAGCAGGGCCTTGCGCACCGAGCCGTGCGGCGCGTGACACAGCGCGCAATCCTCGGCCACTGGCGCATGCTCCCAGAGCACCGGGCCGCGCTTGTCGGCGTGGCAGGAGTAACAGGTCTGGTTCAGCGTCGGCTGGGCGAGCATGCCCTGCACCGTGGAGCCGTGCGGGTTGTGGCAGTCGCTGCAGGCCATCTTGCCCTGGCGCACCGGATGCGCCGAAGCCTTGTGAAAATCGGCACGCTGCTGCTTGTGGCATCCCAGGCAGACCTCGGACTCGCTGGTCTTGGCCAGCACCGCATCGCGCGGCTGGTGCAGCTTGTGGCAACTGGTGCAGGTCACGTTCGCGCGTTCGTGCGCGCCCGCGTGCCAGGCGCTGCGCGTCGTGCCCTGGTGGCAGGCCAGGCAAACCTGGTTGCGCTCGGCAACCGGCAGGGCCGAGTCGGCGCCGAAGTTGTTGATCGATGCGGCCTTCTTGTTGCGCGCATGCAGTGCGCCGGGGCCGTGGCAGGCTTCGCATTGCAGGCCGCCGGCGCCGAACGGAGAACGCTTGTCGCCACGGTGCGCGTGCTTGGACTTGAACAAGGCAGACGCGGAGTAGCTCGCGCTTTCGTCGTCATGGCATTCGAGGCAGGTGTCGGCCCCCTTGGCGCTGTACTGGTTGCGCGCGGGCAGGTCCTGCGCCCACGCCGACGGTTGCCAGGCCAGGCTGGCCAGGAGCCACAGGGCACCGAAGAGGACGCTGCTTTTCTTCATCGTGGTCTGCCTCGCGGTGACGAGATCGCGCGAACGCGGTACAGCCGATCAGACTGGAAGCCGGCGGCGTGGCCCTTGTTCCAGATCAACTCGCCGCGCTGCGCTTGGCCTTCTTGGGCTCGGGCTGCAGCGCGACGATCCGGCCCTTGAGTCCCAGGTAGGTCGGGTAGGGCAGGATGTTTTCGGCCACCAGCTTGGCCTTGCTCAGGTACGGCCGCGCCTTGATGATGCGCTCGGCCTCGGCGTCGGCGATGCCCGGCAGGGTCTTCAACTCGGCGCGGCTGGCGCTGTTGATGTCGACGGGTTTGGCGGTCGGGCCCACCCCGACAGCGGCGTGGACGCCGTGGTCGAGCGGCGCCGCGGCAGCGCCCCCAGAGGTTGCCGCGGCCGCGCCGCCGGCCACCATTGCAAGGACCAGCGCCAACGTGATCGATCGATGGCCCCCGCTTTCCTGCATCACTTGTGCACCTTGGCGGTGTCGAACTCACGCCCTGGGCCGTGGCAGACGGCGCAGGACTCGACGTCCTCGAGAGGCCGGGGCGTTGGCTGGGCAACAGCCCGCGATACGCTGATCGCGCCGCCATTGAGGCTGATGTGTGCCTTGGCGGGTGTGTTGTCGTGGCAGCTCACACAAGACGCGGCGAACGGCGTCATCACCGTGTCGGTGCTGTTGGCCGTGTTCAAGGCGGTCTTGGCTTGTGCCGGTGTCGCGGTGCTTCCCGCGATGCCGGCCGCATACGCAGCGTCGATCGACTCGTGCGTCGATGGCAGCGTGCCGGCCGGGACGTAGTTGTACGTCTTCTGGTCGGCGGTCACCGAAGTCACGTGGCAGGTTTCGCAGTTGTTGAGTTTGCCGGGGAAGTCCATCCGCCGGAAGTCGAGCAGCGTGATGGCACTCGGCGTGCGGTCGCGTGCGTCCTGGAACGGAACCACGCGTTCGCGGCCGGCGTGGATGCCGTGGATCATGTCCTTGAAGTTGTTGCTGGTGACCGGGAACTTCAGCGCCGCGTTCGGCAAGGTCTTGTTGAAGGCCCAGCCAGCGAGGATCTTGTTGTCGGCCAGGCTGAACGTCCCCGGGGCCGCGGCAATGTTGTAGGCCGCGAGCGTCGTGTCCGAGATACCGCGGCCGCTCGTCGCCAGCCCTGGGTTGTGGCACATCACGCAGACCTGGGTCTCGTAGACACGGTTGCCCCCGTGGCCTTCAAACCACTCGTGGCAGCCCGCGCACTTGTCGGCCGCCACGACGGTGCGGCGTGCCGTGTCCCCGGTCACCGTCTTGACCACGGAAATAGCGTGGCGCCCGACCGAACCGGTGCCGCCCTGCAGCGTCGTCGGTGCATTGAGCTGCGTGAAGTAGCCCTGCAAGGCGACGGTGCGCAGCTTGGCGCCGACCGGGAAGACGCACTTCTGCGGCGTCGCGGCACCGCCGCAGAC
>JAABTC010000113.1 GCA_011390055.1 Burkholderiales bacterium
AGCGCTGCTGCGCGGCTTCATGGACGAAACCGCTCGCGCCGCTCCAGCCGGGCGGCGGCATCGACACGAAGCCTTGGTAGTGCAGGCGCTCGCCCCAGCCGGGCAGCGCACGCAGCAGGTCTTCGCCACACAGATCGGCCGGGGTTCGACCACCATAGACGAAGTGCAGCGCGCGGCCCGCGAGCGCTGGCTCGGCCATGGCGCCGCGTGCAATCGACAGCATCGGCGCGAGGCCCGAGCCACCCGCCAGGCACAGGATGTCGCGCGGTGCATCGCGGCGCAGCCAGGCCATGCCGTAGGGTCCGTCGAGGTCGATCCGCTGACCGATGGGCAGGCCGCCGAAAAGTTGGTTGCTGCCCTGCCCGCCCGGCACGCGACGCACCTGGAACTCCCAGGCCTCGGGCGTGGTGTTGCTCATCGACCAGGCGCGCGGCCCCGCCACGCCCGGCAGCCAGGCGAGTGCGTACTGGCCGGGCTCGAAGGCCTGCGGCCGCTCGAGCACGAAACGGAATTCGTCGATGTCGTGCGTGATCGCGCGCCGCGCTGCAAGCACCGCGCCACCCCGACGCGGCGCATGCACCGGCGCGTAGCGCGGGTCCAGCCGCAGCTTGATGCGGCAGTCGCCCAGGGGCTGCGACTGGCAGCCGAGATGGCGTTGGCGCGCACGGTCCTTCTCGCTCAGGCCCGGAGCCTCGGGCCAGGCACTGGCGACCTCGCCTTCGACCAGCTCGAAGCGGCAGTTGCCGCACGATCCGACGTTGCACTCGTACGGAAAGCCGAGGCCGGCGCGCTGCGCTGCGCGCAGCAGCGTGTCGCCGCCGTCGCAGTCGAAGCCCACGTCGCTGCCGGACAGGGCAATGCGGTGTCGCGCGCTCACGGACCGCGGAATCCGAGGCGTACCGAGACCGCGTCGGCCGTCGCCACGACGTCGGGGGCCAGGGCCCGCAGGTCCTTCTTGTTCAGGCGCTGGATCGGCCCGGCCAGGCCGACGGCCGCGATCACCTTGCCCGAGATGTCGCGGATGGGTGCGGCCAGGCCGCGCATGCCGACCTCGCTCTCCTCGTCGTCGAAAGCGCAGCCGGTCTGGCGCACTTCGTCGAGCGTCGAGCGCAAGGCCGCTGGCGCGGTGACCGTCTTGGGCGTGCGGGCGACCAGGCCCTCTTCGAGCACCGCGGCCAGCAGCGCCGGGGGGCCGAAAGCCAGCAGCACACGCCCCTCGGCGGTGCAGAACGCCGGCTTGCGCGCGCCGATGTACGAGCGGATGCCGATGGCCTGGGCGCTCTCGAGGTTGTAGAGGTAGACGATCGAGGTCTGTGCAAGGATCGCGAGGTGCACCGCCTCCTGCGTCTTGTCGCGCAACTGCCCGAGCAACGGACGCGCTTCGTTGGAGACGTTCATGCGCCGCCGCACCAGGGCGCCGAGCGAGAACAGCGACAGGCCCAGGCGGTAGCGGCCGTTGTCGGGGTTCTGTTCGAGAAAACCCTCCGCCGCCAGCGTCACCGCCAGACGGTGGACCGTGCTCTTGGCCAGCCCCAGGCGCTTGGCGAGGTTGCTGATGCCGATCTCGGCCTCGTCCTCGGAGAACACCTTCAGCACCAGCAGCGCCGAGGTCACGGACGAGAGGCGCCCGGAGGGCGCACTGCCTTCGGCGGGCTCGACGGCGGCGGGGTTCATCGTGCCGATGCTATCAACTTTTTCCCTCATGCGGAACTGCGTTCTTCATGAAAGAACGCCCGCCGGGCTAGACCCGCACCAGCCACCAGGTGCCGGCGAACCCCAGCAGTGCCGCCAGCGCAACGCGCCAGGACAGCCGCTCGGCCAGGAACAGCAGCGACAGGCCGATCGTGAAGAAGACCTCCATCGACACGACCAGGGCCACGCGCGACATCGGGCTCACGTTCAGCGCCGCGAAATACAGGATCTGGCCGAAGGAGCCCATCACGCCGGCCGCATAGAGCCACGGGTTGGGCCGGCGCCACGTGGCCTCGATCGCACGCCGGTACGCCGGGCTCCAGCGGCCTGCGGCGAGGAACATCCCCGCGCCCACGAGGGTGCCCACCATCGCGCCGAAGAACGGATCGGGTGTGTCCTGCAGGCCCGCCTTGCGCATCAGGTAGCCGAGCGCGTAGCCGAGGGCCGACAGCGGACCGTACAGATAGCCGAGGTTCAGGCGCGGCGCCCGCCCACCGGGCTCGGCCGGCGTCGCGCCTCGCCACTGCGCCTGCACCAGCAGGGCGAAGCTCGCGACGATCAACAGGGCGCCCCCGACCATGTCGCCCGACAGCCGCTCGTCGAGCACCGCCACACCGAGCAGCACGGCGAAGAAGGGGTTCAGCCGCTTGACGGCCGAGGCGCGGATCGCGCCCAGGCGCTCGATCGACGCGTACAGGAACACGCGGCCGATGAAGGCCGAGAACACCCCCGCGGCCGCCAGCCACAGCACGCCGCGCAACGTGACCGGGGCGGTGCCGTTCAGCACACTGGTGGCGAACCACCCGGCCGCCGAGATCGCGGCCGTGAGCAGCAGCGACAGGAAGGCACCGTTGTCGTCGCTGCCGCGCCGCGCGCCGCGAACGATGGTGACGTTCGAGACCGCAAAGCACAGCGCCGAAGCCAGCGCAAAGGCGTCACCCATGCGGACGCCGACGAGCGGGGCGCAGCGTCACAACACGCCAGGGATCCAGCGCTTGACGCGGTCGCAGTAGTCACGGTAGCCGGGGCCGAACAGCGCCAGCAGGCCCGCCTCGTCGGCGCGCACGCGTTGGTCGAACCAGAGTGCATGCGCTGCCAGCACCGCCAGCGCTGGCCACGAGCGCAGCAACAGTGCCAGCCCGGCGAAGAAGATCAGGTGGCCGAGGTACATCGGGTTGCGCGTCCAGGCATAAGGGCCCTCGGTAACCAGGCGCTCCGGCGGGTTCGACAAGCCCGGCCCGCCGCCGCCGCGTGCGCTGCGCCAGGCCCCGACCCAGCGGTACTGGCCATAGCCCCAGGCCAGCAGGATCGCGCCCCAGGGATTCAGGAGCGGCCAGCCGCCCTCGAGCAGCGCGTGCAGGCCCAGCAGCAGGAGCGGCCAGACCACGAACGTGCGGTTGGATGTGCTCTTCAACCAACGCTGCAAGGAGCGGCGTGGCCGTGCCGAGCTGCTCATGCCGACGCCGGCTCGGCCCGCGGCATCAGCAGAATGAACAGGTTGGCGCAGACGATCGTGCCGGCCAGGAAGTAGAAGGTGGCGCCCAGGCCCCAACGGTCCGCGATCAGGCCACCGAGCAGCGGGGCGATCGACGCGCCGAGCGACTGTGCACCAAAGAGGATGCCGATGCTGCTGCCGCCCATGTTCTTCGGCGTGACCTCCATCAGCCACGCCTGGATCACCGGCCGGATCGCGTAGAGGAAGAAGCCGAGCACGGCGATGAACGCAACGAAAGCCTGCGACTTGCCGGCCACCGCCATGAACAGCAGCACCGCCGCGGTCATCGCCATGCTGACTGTCATCACGCTGCGCCGACCGAGCTTGTCCGACAGGTGACCGGCCACCGGCGAGGCCACCAGGCCGGCGGCCTGCAGCGCGAACATCGCCGCGCCGATCAGGAACGGCGAATAGCCCATTTCGCGCGCCAGGAAGAGCGGCAGAAAAGTCAACAGCGCGTTTTGCGTCATCGAACGGAAAGCGCCGCTGGTCGACAGCAGCACCAGGCTGCGGTTGCGAAAAAGCAGGCGCAGACCGCGCGCGTAGTCGGCCAGGGACTGCGAGGGTTCATCGACCGCGGCGGGCTTGCGCTTGCTGCCCAGTTGCAGTGTGCCCAGCATCGCCAGCAGCAGCAGCGACACCACCAGACCCGGCATCACATTGAGCACCACCACTTCGCGCCAGGTCAGCACGGCCAGCAGCGCACCGACCACCAATGGGGCGATGGCGTCACCCGCATTGCCTCCCATGCCATGCAAGGACAGCACCAACCCCTTGCGCTCCGGATAGCGCCGCGCCAGTGTCGGAATCGCAGTCGGGTGCCAGAGGCTGTTGCCGACGCCCACCAGCGCCACGCAGCCCAGCAGCATCAGGTAGCTGTGGGTGAAGCTCATCAGCAGGTAGGGAAACCCGACCCAGAACAGCGACACCGCCATCAGCAGGCCCTTGCGCCCGACGGTGTCGACCAGCACGCCGCCGGGCACGTTCGCGACCGCGCCGGCGATGTACTGGCAGGTCATCACCAACCCGATCTGGCTGAACGTCAGACCGAGTTCGTGGCCGATGATCGGCAGCAGCAGGTAGAAGGTGGCCGGGTACCAGTGCGTCAGCGCATGGCCGAGCGAGATCAGCCAAGCCTCGCGCAACGAGGTGTTTCGCGGCGCCTCGAGGCCGCTGGGCGCGACAGCGGCGGTCATCGGAGGGTCAGCGGCCGGCCTTCTTCAGCACCGTGTCCTCGTACAGCTTGCTCCACTTCTCGGCCTCATCGATCGACTGGATCGGGTCGGTGATCAGGATCTTCACACCCTTCAGCGGCGAGGCCACCTTGGTGTTGGTCGGCACGTAGTCGATGCCCACCATCAGCGGCTGCGCGTCGGTCAGCATGTACTCGTGGAACAGCAGCGCCGCGGCCGGGTGCGGCGCCTTGGCGGCCACGCCGACGGCGTTGGAGCGCGCGATGGCCGGCTCGATCACGAACCAGTCGATCGGTGCACCTTTCTTCTTGGCCTGCTCTGGCATGTAGTTGTAGACCGTCAGCGCCATCGGCACCTCGCCCGAGACCACCATGTTGGTCAGCAGCGTGTGGCCCGAGCGCGGCGAGATGCCGTTGCGCGCGACCAGGTCGTTGAAGTACTTCAGGCCCTTGTCGCCGCCGCCGTTGAGTCCGACCACGGTCGCGAACCAGTCCTGGTTCTTCGCCTCGATGCCGAGCTTGCCCTTCCACTTGGGATCGAGCAGGTCGGCGTAGGTCTTGGGCAGGTCTTCCTTCTTGACGACGTTGGTGTTGTAGGCCTGCACCCAGACCGACAGGATCGTCGCCGCCCACTGCTTGTGCGGCGGCACCGAGCCGGCCTGGAGATCCTTGTAGGTCGGCGAGGCGACAGCCTGCAGCACCTTCTCGCGCGCGAGGGCCTCCATCTCGGGCGAGCCGAAGTGGATCGCATCGACCTCGTTGCGGTTGGCCGCGGCTTCTGCCAAGGTGCGCTGCAGAACCTTGTCGGTGCCGGCGCGCCAGACGTTGACCTTGATGCCGTACTTGGTCTCGAAGGGCTTGACCAGCGCCGGCACGTCTTTTTCGGCGATGGTGGTGTACAGCGTCAGCGTGCCCTCCTTCTTCGCGGCCGCGACGATGCGCTCCAGGCGGTCGGGGCCCTCGTAGGTGGCCAGCGACGGCTGAGCCTGCGCCGCGCCCGCCGCAGCGAGGACCAGCGCCGCGACGAGCCACTTCATTGCCGCCCCTTCGCGCTGAAGATCTCCTCGTAGAGCTTGTTCCACTTTTCGTACTCGTCGAGCATCAGGCGTGAATCGACGAACTTCAGCGGGCCCTTGGCGAACGGGCTTTCGACCTTGGTGCTGGTCGGGACGAAGTCGCGACCGGCCAGGATGCGCTGGCCTTCCTCGCTGATCTCGAAGTCGTAGAACAGGATCGCGGCATGCGGGTTCGGCGCATTGCGCAGCACGCCGACGCCGTTGGGCCGTGCGATCGGCGTGCCGATCGAGAACCAGTCGATCGGGGCGCCCTTGTCCTTCAGCTGCTCGGCCTTGTAGTTGTAGACCGTCAAGGCGAACGGGATCTCGCCCGAGACGACGAGCTGGGTCAGCAACGTGTGGCCCTTGCGCACCGACATGCCGTTCGCCGCGACAATGTCCTTGAACAGCTTGACGCCGCGGGCCTCGCCGAGATCGCCGACCACGCCCGAAAGCCAGTCCTGGTCCTCGGCCTCGATGCCCAGGCGGCCCTTCCAGCGCGGGTGCAGCAGGTCGTCCCAGGTCTTGGGCAGTTCGTCCTTTTTCACCAGGTTGGTGTTGTAGGCCTGCACGAAGACGTTCAGGCGCGTGCCGACCCATTCACCGTGCGGCCGCAGCGCTTGCGGAATCAACTGCGAAAGGTACGGCGACTTGACCGCCTGCAGGATCTTCTCGCGGCTCATCGACTCGAGCTCCGGCCCGTTGGTCTCGATGATGTCGACCGTGTGGCGGTTGCCGCGCGCTTCGGTGACCGCGCGCTGCAGCACCTTTTCCGACCCGGCGCGCCAGACGCTCGTCTTGATGCCGTACTTCTTCTCGAAGCCTGCCGTCAGCGCGCCGATGTCATCGGTTTGGGCCGAGGTGTAGATGCTGAGCGTGCCTTCCTTCTTGGCACCGTCGACCAGGCGCTGTTGGCGGTCTGCGCCGGCGT
>JAABTC010000114.1 GCA_011390055.1 Burkholderiales bacterium
ATGTACTTCCCGACCAGGTCGCTGTTGATGCGCGCGACGAAGTCGTCGGGGTTGAACTCGATGTCGTCGACCCGGGCGTTGAGCTTGGCCGCGATGTAGTAGCGCAGCCACTCGGCATCCAGGCCGACTTCGAGGTAGCGCAGCGGTGACAGCCCGGTGCCGCGGCTCTTGCTCATCTTGTCGCCGCCCAGCGTGATGAAACCGTGCACGAAGATCTTGTCGGGCGTCTTGCGGCCGCTGAAATGCAGCATCGCCGGCCAGAACAGCGTGTGGAAATAGCTGATGTCCTTGCCGATGAAATGGATCTGCTCGACCGCCGGATCGGCCATGAAGGCGTCGAACGAACGGGGCTCGCCTGCGGCCCGGGGCCCGCCCTTGTCGAACCAGTTCTTCAACGAGGCCAGGTAGCCGACCGGCGCATCGAGCCACACGTAGAAGTACTTGTCCTCGGTGTCGGGAATGCGGATGCCGAAGTAGGGCGCGTCGCGGCTGATGTCCCAGTCGGCCAACGTGACGTGGCCGTTGTCGTCGGCGGCGAACCATTCGCGGATCTTGTTCAGCACCTCGGGCTGCAGGCGGCCGGGCTCGTTGGTCCACTGTTGCAGAAAGTCGACGCAGCGCTGCGAGCTGAGCTGGAAGAAGTGATGTGCGCTCGACTTCATCACCGGTGCGGCGCCCGACAGGGCCGAGTACGGGTTCTTCAGCTCGGTGGGCGAGTAGACGGCGCCGCAGACCTCGCACGAGTCGCCGTACTGGTCCTTCGCGCCGCACTTCGGGCATTCGCCCTTGATGTAGCGGTCGGGCAGGAACATCGACTTGACCGGGTCGAAGAACTGCTCGATCGTGCGTTCGGCGATCAGCCCCTGTTTTCTCAGCGCGCAGTAGATCTCCTGCGCGAGCTGGTGGTTCTCGGGGCCGTCGGTCGAGTGCCAGTTGTCGAAGCCGATGTGAAAGCCGTCGAGGTAGGGCTTGCGCCCGGCGGCGATCTCGGCCACGAAGGCCTGCGGCGACTTGCCGGCCTTCTCCGCCGCGATCATGATCGGTGCGCCGTGGGCGTCATCCGCACAAACGAAGTGCACCTCCACACGCGAGCCATCCTCGCTCACCTGCATGCGCTGGTAGCGCACCCAGATGTCGGCCTGGATGTACTCCATCATGTGGCCGATGTGAAAGGGCGCGTTGGCGTAGGGCAGGGCGGTGGTGACGAAGAGCTTGCGCGGCATGGCGTGAGTTAATTCCGCATCGGGCGAGCGGCGGTCGATTGTAAGGAGGGGGGGGCCTTATCATCGCGCCCGCCCCAACGTCCGCCATGTCTTCCATCCTCATCATCGAAGACGACGCGAGCATCGCCGCCCTGCTGCGTTTCATGGTCGAGCGCGAGGGGCACCGTGTCGAGATGCTCGCCGACGGCGCGGCCGCCCAGCGCCACATCCTGACGGCTGCGCCGCCCGACCTCGTGTTGCTGGACGCGATGCTGCCGTACCACGACGGGCTGGCGCTGCTCACCGACATGAGGGCGCTCGAGCGATGGAGGGGGATTCCGGTGATCATGCTGACAGCCAAGTCGCTCGAACGCGACATCGTGCGCGCCCTCGAAGCGGGCGCGAGCGACTACGTCCTGAAGCCGTTCCAGCCGCAGGAACTGATGGCCCGGGTGCGCCGCCTGCTCGCCACCGGAGCGCGGCGTTGAGCCGCCGCGCAGGGCGGTCCCTCTTTCATTGCCTGGCGCGCCTGCGCCACCCCGCGGCCCTCCTGGCCGCGATGGGCGGGGCTTGCTGCGTTTCGCTGGCCCAGACCCCGGCCGATGCCGGTGCGCCGTCCGGCACGCCCTGGCAGGTCGAGGTGGGTGCCGGGGCGGACCATCTTTCAGGCGGGACAGCTGGCTGGCGCCAGGTCGATCTGGCGCTGCGCCACCGCTTTGCTCCGCGCAGCCTGGTCGAGCTGGCCGTGCGCGGCGCACGGCGCGGCGGCGCCGACGACATCGAGCTGGCGGGTCTGCTCACGCTGCCGCTGGGCGGGATCTGGCAGGGCACCCTCGTTGCCAGCGCCAGCCCCAGCCACGAAGCGCTGCCGCGCCACGTGGCGCGCCTCGAACTGGCGCGTTCGTTCGACGGCGGTTGGGTGGCCAGCGTCCATCTGGCTCGGCGCCGGTTCGAAGTCGGCCCAGTCGACAGCGCCATCACGCAAGTCGGCGTGGCCATGGAGCGCTACGTTGGCGCCTGGCGCGGCGCCGTTGCCGTCGGCAGCACGAGGCTCGGGGGTGGCGGGCACGCCGCCAACCTGCGCCTGCAGCTTGATCGCAGTTTCGCTGCCGAACGCGGTCGCATCGGCCTCATCGTTGCGCGCGGTCGCGAACTCGAAGGTGTGCCCGCCACGTTGGCGGCGCCCAGCGACGTGATCGAGCAGCAGGTCCGCACGCTGGCGCTGGTCGGGACCTTGCCGCTGGCCGACCGCTGGGCCCTGACGGGCGAAGCCAGCCATGTGCGCAACAGCGACCTGCGCCGACGCAGCGGCCTGCCGGCGGGCGCGCCAGTCCAGCGCAGCGGGGCACGGCTCGGTGTTCGATTCGATTTCTGACCCGGCGCTGCGACTGGCCGCAGGGGTCGGCCTGACCGCGCTCGCCCTCACCGGCGCGATGGCGCTGGCGGTGGTCGGCATGCGCGTGCATGCGGTACTTGGCCAGCGCCGGCACGAGCGTGCGGTGCAACGCTGGCGGCCACTGCTGGTGCAGGTGGCGGCGGGTGACGACTGCACGCCACCGGCCCTCCTGCGTCGCGACCAAGTCCCCGTGCTGCTGCTGTGGAACCAGATGCAGGAGAGCCTGCGCGGGGCAGCGCACCAGCGGCTGAACGACTTCGGTGAGCGCATCGGCCTGTACGCGCTGGCGCGGCGCCTGGAAGGGCAATCGGCGGTTGCGTCGCGGGTGCTCGGCGATGCGGCCCTCGGCCATTTTGCCAAGTTCGCCGACTGGGCGCGACTCGAGGACGGCATGCACGAGATCGGCACGCCCGCCAGCCTCGCCGCAGCGCGCGCGTTGATGCGCATCGACGCGGCGTCGGCTGCCGAAAGTGTGTTCGAGCGTTACCTGAAAAACAGCGACTGGCCGGCGCCGCGGGTGGGCACCCTGCTGCGCGAGTCGCCGCACGAGGCCATCGCCGGGCCGCTGACACGGCGCCTGATGGCGGGCAAGCTGTACGACCGGCTGCGCCTGTTGCCGCTGCTGCGTTTTGCCGAGGTGCCCAACATCGACAGCGTGCTCGACCGTCTGGTCCGGACGAGCCAGGAGCCGCAGGTGCTTTCGATCGCGATGCGCCAGCTGCAGGGGCCCGGGGCGCTGGCCGACGTGCGCCGCCTGGCCGGGCACGCCGACCCGTTGGTGCGCTCGGCCGCGGCCCAGGCCCTCGGTCGCATCGGCAACGCCGCCGACCAGAACCGGCTGATCGACCTGATGGCCGACGCCAACTGGTGGGTTCGCTACCGCGCCGCACAGTCGCTCGTCGGCATGCCGCGCATGGAGGCCGACGACATCATTCAGCTGCGCCGACTCATCTCGGACCGGTTTGCGCGCGACATCCTCGACCAGGTGATGGGTGAGCGCAGCCTTGCGGCGCAAGCCCTCGCGGCATGAGCACCTTGCCGCTCTGGGCCCAGGTGCTGACCTGGCTGTTCCTGGCCTACTTCGTCGGCATCAACCTGGTGTACCTGATGCTCAACCTGATCGCGCTGCGCGCGGTGCAGCGCGACCGTGCGGTGCGCACGCTGGCCACGTTGCCGGCCTACACCGCCGGCATGGAGCCTGGGGTCTCGATCTGCATCCCGGCCTACAACGAGGAAGCGACGATCGCCGAGTCGGTGCGTTCGATGCTGCAGATCGACTACCCCGACTTCGAGGTCATCGTCGTCAACGACGGCTCGAAGGACCGCACGATCGAGGTCCTGAGAAGCGAGTTCGGGCTGCAGCCCTTCCAGCAGGCCTACCGGCGCACGCTGCCGGTGAAACCCCTGCGCAGCATCTACCGCAGCCCGCAGCATCCGCAGCTGCTGGTCATCGACAAGGACAACGGCGGCAAGGCGGATGCCGTCAATGCCGCAATCAATGCCGCTCGTCACGGCCTGCTGTGCGTTGTCGATGCCGACTCGGTGCTCGAACGAGACAGCCTCAAGCGCGTGGTTCGGCCTTTCATCGAAGATCCGCTGACCGTGGCTTGCGGTGGCACGGTGCGCATCTCCAACGGCTGCCACATCTCGCGCGGCTACCTCGAACGGGTCGACGTGGCGCCGAACTGGTTCGCGCGCATCCAGATCCTGGAGTACCTGCGCGGCTTCCACAGCGGCCGCATTGGCTGGGCGCCGTTGAATGCGCTGTTGGTCATCTCGGGCGCCTTCGGCGTGTTCCGTCGTATGACCTTGGTCGAGGCCGGAGGCTATTCGGTCGACACCATCGGCGAAGACATGGAGCTGACGATGCGGCTGCACCGCATCCACCGCATGGCCGGTCGCGACTACCGCATCGCCTTCGTGCCCGAGGCGGTGTGCTGGACCGAGGCGCCCGAGTCGCTGGCGGTGCTGCGCAGCCAGCGCACGCGCTGGCAACGCGGCCTGATGGAAAGCCTGTGGAGGCACCGCAGCCTGTTTTTCCATCGGAAAGCGGGCGCGGTGGGCTGGCTGGCCTGCCCGTCGATGCTGCTGATCGAGGGCCTGGGCCCGCTGGTCGAGTTGGTCGGCTATCTCGTGATGACGGCGTTCATCGTGTTCGACCTGATCGCCTGGCCGGCCTTCGGCGCGTTCCTGCTGTTGGCCTTCGGCAGCGGGTTGATGCTTTCAGCCAGCGCGCTGCTGCTCGAGGAGATGGCCTTCCGCACCTACCCGCGCCCGCGCCACCTGGCCGTGCTGCTGCTGGCGATGGTGGTCGAGAACCTCGGCTACCGGCAGCTCACCGTGTGGTGGCGCACCGTGGGCCTCGTCAAGTGGCTGACGGGCCAGAAGCAGCGCTGGGGCGAGATGCACCGTCTGGGCGTGCGCGGGGCCGGGCCGCGTCCGTGATGCTGCAACTGGACCGCCGCACCTGGCTCGCCACGCGATTCACGCTGGCCTTCGGGCTGCTGGCGGCGGCGGTCGTCGCGCTGGTGATGCTGGCCTGGCGCTCACACGCCGAGCTGCTCGAGGCCCAGCGGTTTCGCGCCCTCAGCGATGACCTGATGGCCACGCTGCACCGGCTCGAGGTTCAGCTCCAGCCCGACGTGCAACTCGTGCTCTGCGCTGCCATCGGCGCGGCGCCCCCCGCCGGCACGCCGACCGCCGCGCCGCCCTGGGGGGTCACGCTGACGCGGTTGCAAGCCCAGCTCGGTGCGGCACAGCCCGGTGCCGAGCCGGCCGCGCCTGCGGCCCTGGCGCGGCGCGTGACCCAACTCGGCGCCGATGCCGAGCAATGGCAACGCCAGTACGCTGCGCCGCTGCGCCAGGCCTGCGTCCAGGGGCTGCTGCTCGGCGTGGCCGAGGTGCAGGCGCGGTCGGCCCAGGCCGCAACGTTGCGCCAGCGCATCGACGCCGGCGTGCAAGGTCTGCTGCAGGCGGCCCAGGGCCAGCGCGACGCGGGCGACCAGCGCCTGGCGCAGCGGGTCGACGCCAGCCGGCGTTCCCTGGTGCTGCTGTCGGCCGCGGCGGTGCTGCTCGGCGCGATCGCCCTGGTGGTGGTGCGCGGCTTCAGCCTGCGCGTGGCCGAGGGCAGCCGCAAGTTGTTCGGCGAGGCCCAGCGTCGCGCGTTGGCCCAGGACCGCCTGAACCTGTCGCAACGTCGCATGCGTGTGCTGCTCGACCACATTCCCGACGCCGTGATCGCGTTCGACGCGCGGGGTCGTGTGCAGTGGATCAACCCGGTGGGCGAAGCGATGTTCGGTGCGCCGCGTCGCGTGTTGCTCGGCCGGCCGATGGCGCTGCTGATGCCCGGCCTGGACGAAGAACTGCACTGGCCGCAGACCACGCCGCAGTCGATCGATGCGGGCCCGACCGGCGAAGGCGCGGCGGGCGACGGCGGCGCCGACAGCGATGCGGCGATGCCGTGGAGCGCACGCCACCTGCAGATCGAAGGTCTGCGCGTGCGCGCGGGCGGGCAGGCGGCCGAGCGCTTTCCGATCGACGTGTCGCTGGTGCAGACGCGTGCCGAAGGGCACCGGGTGGGGGTGTGCGTGGCGCGCGACCTGAGCGAAGCCGAGCGCGTCGAACGCATGAAGCATGAATTCGTCTCGATGGTGAGCCACGAACTGCGCACGCCGCTGACCAGCATCCACGGCTCGCTCGCGCTGCTGGC